>JAEZXM010000382.1 GCA_023419875.1 Pseudomonadota bacterium
GAGCACGCGCAGCCCGCGCGGCGCGATCATGCGCAGCCGCTCCGCCCACGCCGGCGAGATCACGAGCGCATCCCCGGGGCGCGCGTCGCGCTCCAGGAGCACGATCGCCGCCCGCCAGTCGAGCTTCGCGGGGAGCCGGGAGGGGAGCGCGAGCTGGAAGGCGAGGCCGCCCGCGCCCGCGAGGAGGAGCGCCGCGGCGAAGCCCACCGAGGCCGCACGCTGGAGCGCCGGACGGCGTCTCCAGGCGCGGCGGATCCCCGCCCCGGCGGCGGCGAGCCGACGCCCAGCCGCCGCGCGCAGCCGTGCGGCGAGCGCAGGGATCAGGTCTTCGCGAGCCGGATCTTCCGCTCGCTCTTTTCGCGGCAGAAGGCGCAGAGGTCCATCTCCGGGGAGGAGGGGAGGTGGGGCGACCAGGAGGGGTGCATCGCGCAGCGGGCGTCCACGCAGTGGTGCAGATCCCAGAGGTGGCCGACGGCGTGGACCGACTCGCGGGCCAGGCGCCGCTGGAAGGCTTCGATCGAGGACTCGCTCGCGCCGCGCGCCGGGAGGCGGGCGGTGGAGACGAGCGCGCGCTCCTTGCCGAAGTCGGCGAACCCCCAGCACGGCGGCTCGCCGAGCGGTCCCGGCGGGAGCGAGAGCGGTGCGGAGCTGACGTACAGGACCTTGTCGTCCGCGAAGGTGCGGACCGGGGGCGCGTCCTTGAGGAGCGCCACGGCGTCGGTCCGGCCGTCCTTGCCCTCAGCGCCCGCGGGCATGGCCCGATTGCCGGCGTATTCGGTGCCGAGCCCGAACGCGCGATAGAGGCTGCGCGTCAGGAACGCCAGATCGGCGGGATCGAGCTCGTCGAGCGTGACGACGCGGATCACTTCTTCTTCCCTCCACGCTTGGGCGCGCTCTTCGCCGCCGGCTTCTTCGGCGGCTTCTTCACGGCCGTCTTCGCGGGCTTCTTCTCGGCGGCGGCCTTCTTCGGCTTCGCGGGCGGCGCCTTCTTCTCCGGCCTCCCCTTTCCCTTCTTCTCCGTGCGGGCCGCGGGCGCGGCCTCTTCCTCCCCGTCCCCACCCTCCGCCGCGCCCTCCTCGGCGGCCTCGTCCCCGCCCTCCTTCGCCTCGCCGCCCTCCTCCGCCTGCGCCCCCTCGGCGCCGGCGCCGGCTGCCGGCGCCTCGCCCTCGAGCTCGAGATCGCCGAGGCCCAGATCCGCGAGGCCGAGCGCGCCGAGGACGTTCTCCTCCTCCTCCTCGGCGGCGGGCTTGCGGCGGCGCGGACGCGGCGGAAGCGCCACGGGCGCGGGCGGGGGCGGGACGTCGAACTTCACCCCCGGTGGAGGCATGAGGACGTAGTCGATGTAGTCCTCGGCGAGACCCGGCGAGACGCCCAGCGAGACGGCCACCTCGTGCACGAGCAGGTGCCGCGCGTTGTCGTACTGCTCGCGCTCCTTGGCGGGCAGCGGGCGCAGGCGGGAGAGGGAGTGGAGCCCCTTCACCACCTCCGCGAGCCCGAGCACGCCGCCGGCGATGAGGCGGTCGGCGTTGTCGCGGTGGCGCACCTTCCAGTCGAGCTCCGGGTCGTCGAACTGCGCCGCGAGGTAGTGGAAGACGCCGTCGATCTGGCCGCCGGTGGCCACCTTCCGCAGGCCGATCGTCGGGACCTTGTTCCTCGGCACGAGCACCGCGGCCCCGTCCTCCTCCCGCCGCATCCGCACGAGCTGGAGCACCTGGCCGGAGATGTCCTTCTCCTCGACCCCGACCACGGTGCACACGCCCTGGTTCGGGTACACCACGCGTATGCCCGCGGTGAGCTCCGCCGCGTCGGCGATGAACCCTTCGACCGGCGGAAGCTGCTCGCGTTGCTCGTCCGGGTGGCGCGGTGGCGGGCCTCTCACGGTGCTCACCTCCTACCATGCGACCCAGGGAGCGGCAATCGAAGCCGGGAGAGGGGCGCGGGCGCCCGACCCCGGGTGGTGGCCGAGCTCTCGAGCTACCCGGCCTTGCCGCGCCGGGAGACGTCCAGCCGGAACACGTCCGCCAGCCGGAAGGCGGGGCGTGCGACGGGGACCGGGTCGGTGGCGCGCAGCGCGCGGTAGATGGCGAACGTCCGCCGTGCGGCGGTCGCCGTCGTGAGCACCGCGAGCACGGCCAGCGCCCAACCCAGCAGGGCACGGCCGGCGCCGGCCCCGAAGGCCGCGTCCGCGAGGGGCGAGAGGGCGCACGCGACGCCGGTCACCACGATCCGCTCCGGCCGCTGCATGCCGCCCACCCGGGCGACGTCGCCCGCGCCGAGCGCCTCGCCGCGCGCGCGGGCATAGGAGACGAGGAGCGCGGACCCTGCCGCGGCGAGCGTCGCGAACAGGACCGGCGAGTCGCGGAACGTGGTCGCGAGCCCTCCCATGACGAGCAGCTCCGCCACCCGGTCCAGCGTGGAGTCGAGGAACGCGCCCCGGCGCGTGGTCCTGCCGCTCGCCCGCGCCACCCGGCCGTCGATGAAGTCGAGGCTCGCGCCGAACAGGTAGACCCAGCCGCCGAGCGAGAGCAGGCCGTAGCCGATGAGCACCGCCGCCACACCCGCGGTGCACGTGCTCGCGATGGTGATCGCGTCCGGGGGGATGCCGGTGCGGAGGCAGAGCCGCTCGACGGGGCGGTACAGCCAGAGCCACCACTCCTGGAAGAACTTCGCCAGGATCGTGTGCTCGCGCTTCTCGATGTCCGGCGTGTGCGGGCGCCCGAAGAGGACTGCACGGATCGTGAACAGCACGAGCGTGGAGAGCAGGAAGGTCACGACCCCGATGAGGGGGATGAGCGCCTCTGCCGCGGATGGGGCCACGTTCGAAAGCTACGCACGGCGGGCGCTACCTGGGAGGAGCACCGGCGGGGGCGGCCGGCGGTCGCCTGCTCGCCGCGCGTCCGTCGCCGCCGCGCGGGCGGGCGACGCAGGGGCCGGCAACACGATCAGGGTGGCGGCGCCAACCCCGCTGCGGCCGCGGCGCAACGAATGCCGGGCGCTACTGCTCCTCGTCGCGGAGCCGGCGGCCGGCGAGCTCCACGTACGCCGGGTCGCGCTCCATGCCGAGGAAGCGGCAGCCCGCGCGCAGGGCGGCGACCCCGGTCGTGCCCGAGCCGGAGAAGGGATCGAGGACCAGGTCGCCCGGGGCGGAGCTCGCTGCGAGCACGCGCTCGAGCAGGGCGAGCGGCTTCTGGGTGGGATGGCGGCCGTGCGCCTTCTCGCGCGCTCCCGGGGTGGGGATGGACCAGACGACCTGGCCGCCCTCGGGCTCGGGGCGCTCGGCGATCTCCCAGAGGTCGCGCATCTGCTTGCCGCCGTTCAGGACCTTCATCTCCCGGTAGTTGAAGCGGTGGGGGAGCGGCTTCGCGCGCTGCGGGCTCGCCCAGAGGAGGATCTCGGTCGAGTGCGTGAAGAAGCGGCAGGCGAGGTTGGGCGAGGCGTTGGGCTTGTACCAGGTGACGGTGTTGAGGAGGTGGTAGCCCAGCTCCTGCATCGCGTAGCCGATGGAGAAGATGACGTGCTGCGTGCCCGAGACCCAGAGCGTGCCGCCGGGCTTGAGCGCGCGCCGCACCGCCGCGAGCCAGCGCGACTGGAACGCGTGGTCGGCGACGACGCCGTGCGAGGCGTCCCACGCACCCTTGTCGACGCGGGCGCGCCGGCCGCTCTGGCAGGTGCTGCCGCCGTTCGAGAGGTGGTACGGCGGATCGGCGAAGGCCACGTCCACCGACTGCGGGGGCAGGCTCTCCAGCGCCTCCACGCAGTCGCCCTGGACCAGCGCCCACCCCTGACCCCGCGCCGCCATCCCCGGCAGCCCATCCCACGCCCGCAGATCCAGCCGTCGCGCCATATCGGGCCATGGTAGGGCGGGGGATCGATATCGCCAGTTTTCGGCCCGGGCGGCCTGCTAGAACGGGATCGTGCCGCTCGACGCAGCCCAGGTGAAGGCCGCCGCCCTCCGCGCTGGCTTCTCGAAGTGCGGCATCGCGCGGGCGGAGCCGCTCGACCCGCGGCCGCTCGACCGGATGCTCGAGCGCGGGGCCGAGGCCGACATGGACTGGCTCCGCACGCAGCGGGCGGAGCGGCTCGACCCGGGTCGGGTGCTGCCGGGCGCGAAGAGCGTCGTGGCCCTGGCGCTCTCGTACGCCGCGGCCGAAGGGGCTC
Organism: Pseudomonadota bacterium; assembly: GCA_023419875.1. Lineage (GTDB taxonomy): Bacteria > Myxococcota > Myxococcia > Myxococcales > Anaeromyxobacteraceae > Anaeromyxobacter. Next base: position 4,159 of record JAEZXM010000382.1, read on the forward strand.
ATGGTGCCGCGCCGCCGCGCGAGGGCGAGGGCGAGGTGGCGCGATATGCGCGGGGCCGCGACTACCACGGCGTCATGAAGCGGAAGCTCCGGCCCTTCCTCGCGGCGCTCGCGGAGCTCGATCCGGGCGCGCGGCTCTGGGCGGGAAGCGACATCGGTCCGGTGATGGAGAAGGCCTGGGCCGAACGGGCGGGGCTGGGGTGGGTGGGGAAGAACGGCTGCCTCATCACGCCCGAGTTCGGGAGCTGGGTGGTCCTCGCCGCGGTGCTCGTCGATCGTGCGCTTCTCCCCGACGCGCCCCACCCCGAGCGCTGCGGGAGCTGCACCGCGTGCCTCTCCGCCTGCCCGACCGGCGCCATTCCGGAGCCGGGGCTCGTGGACGCGCGGCGGTGCCTCTCGTTCTGGACGATCGAGCGTCGCGGCGAAGTTCCGCCGGAGATGGCCTCGCGCCTGGGCAGGTGGGCCTTCGGCTGCGACGATTGCCAGACCGTCTGCCCGTGGAACCACGGCCTCGGCGCCTCCGCCGATCCGGAGCTCGTCCCGCTCCCCGGTCAGTCCGGCCTCGACCTCTTGCCGCTCATCACCATGAGCGAGGAGGAGTACCGGCGCCGCTACCACGGGACGGCGCTCGCTCGCGCGCGCCACGACGGCCTCGTGCGGAACGGGATCCTCCAGGCGGGCGTGCAGGGCGATCGGCGGTGCCTGGAGGCGGTGCGGTCGCACCTCGAGAGCCCGTTCCCCGGCGTTCGCGCAGCAGCGCGGTGGGCGGTGGCGCGGCTGGAGGGCTTGCCATGAGGGTGGTCCGCTTCCGGAAGGGCGGGGCCGAACGGTACGGGCTCGTGGAGGGGGACGCGGTCCGGCCGCTCTCCGCCGCGCCGTGGGCGGGTGGGCTCGCCGACGGGCCCGCGGTGCCGCTCGCGGAGGTGCAGCTCCTCGCGCCGGTGGAGCCGTCGAAGATCGTCTGCGTGGGGAAGAACTACGAGGCGCACGCGCGGGAGCTGGGGAGCGAGGTGCCGGCGACGCCGCTCCTCTTCCTCAAGCCGCCGACGGCGATCGTCGGCCCGGAGGAGACCATCCGCTGCCCCGCCGCGTCGCGGGAGGTGCACCACGAGGCGGAGCTGGCGGTGGTCATCGGCCGGACGCTCGCGGCCGTCACGGCTGCGGAGGCGCGGCGCGGGATCTTCGGCTTCACGTGCCTGAACGACGTGACCGCGCGTGACATCCAGCGGGAGGAGAAGCACTTCACGCGATCGAAGAGCTTCGACACCTTCTGCCCCGTCGGGCCGGTGATCGAGACCGCGATCGATCCGATGGACGTGAGCGTCGTCTGCCGCGTGAACGGCGAGGTGCGCCAGCACGGCACGACCCGCGACATGGTGGTGGATCCGTACGCGCTCGTGTCGTTCGTCTCCGGGGTGATGACGCTGCTCCCCGGGGATCTCGTCTCGACCGGCACGCCCGAGGGCGTGGGGGTTCTCGAGCCTGGCGACCGGGTGGAGGTCGAGGTCGGCGGGATCGGGGTGCTGCGGAACCGGGTGGGGTAGGGCGCCGGCGGATCGTCAGGCCCGCGGCCCGAGCGCGTATCGCCCGTAGGCCACGCAGGCCGCCGCGATCCCCATGGCGACCGCCCAGACGAGTGGATTGGTCGCGGCCAGCTCGCGCGAGTACCGCGCGTACAGCGCGGCGAGGGCGAGGGTCTCCACCGCGAGCACGGCCGCGGCGAGCGGGGTGAGGACCGGCCGCCACTTCACCGCGGCGGGAACGATCAACAGGATCGCGCCCACCACCTCGAGCACGCCGAGCGCTCTCCAACCCCCGGGCGGGAGCGCGGCGAACTGCGCTGCGAGCTCGCGGGACATGAACGTCTTGTACGCTCCGCCCGCGAGATAGAGCAGGGCGAGCGCGCCCTGGAGGATCCACAAGAGGACGTTCATCGGTCGGTTCCTTTGCCGGTTGCGCCCTCGATGCGGGGCGGACGGCTCGGGATCTAACGCTCCTCCATCAGTCCGGCCTGCCGTCCCAGCGCCTTCCGCCCAGGAGCCACGTCAGCCCGTCCGGCGCGGTGCCGTACACCTCCAGGCGCCCGTCGTGGATGGACTTGTGGTGGAACGCGCACGCACCGGTCTGGTTGCTGGGCTCGGTTCGGTGGCCGCCCTGGGAAAGGTAGACGAGGTGGTGCGAGTGCACGGCCGCGTGGCTGCACCCAGGCACCGTGCAGTGCCAGTCGTCGCGCTGCCGGACCTTCTGAGAGCTCGTCTTGGGCCTCGTTGGCGGTCCCCAGACGTCGAGGAAGTGCCAGGCGATGACCGCGAGGCAGCTTCCGGGCGAGATCGGCGCCCCGGCGAGGGTCCGGACGGCCTCGATGGCCTCGCCGAGGAGCCGACCGACCCGCCTCGGAACCACGGCGCCGAACTGACCCCGCGCCCGCGTCTGCCGGTCCTCGGTTTGCTCCAGCTTCCGCCGGAGGGCGATGACCGTCATGGTCCGGGCGCGGGGGGTCCAGAAGGTGATCTCGGTCTCGGGGAGGTGCGCGAGCGCGCGGAGCTTCTCGTAGGAGACCCCGAGCCGCCGCGCCTCACGGAGGGCGGGGCTCGCCGAGAGATGCTTCTCGAGCGCCGCCCGCCGCTCGATGGCGCGCGGCGGAAGGCCGAGCCGCTCCTCGATGAAATGTCGGAACGTGGCAAACCCGAGCGTGAGATGGACCCGGCTCCGCTGGAGCTGGTGGGCGAAGTACCCGAGGAGCTCGTCCCAGGCACGGCGGTGCCGCGCGAGCTGCCGGAGCGCGGCGTCGATCTCCGCCGCGGAGGTGAGCTCGTCCCATGCAATCTGCGGCGCCTGCCACGCCGGGATGGCCGGAAGGTGCGCCCAGCGGTCGGTCTCCGCCTCGAGCTGGGCCTTGCGGCGTTCGAGCGCCGCAGCCGCTCGCTCCTCGCGAGCGGCGCGCGGTGGCGTGACCTCGGGATCGCCCGCAGATGCCGGGAACTCGCCCAGGAACTCTTGCGCCATCGCCTCCAGCCGCTCGAACCGCTTGGAGTCCGGGCCCAGCACCTGCCCGGCGACTTCCAATGCATCTCCGATCGCCACGAGCGCCTCTGGCTTCGCCCCGACCAGGAATCGCTCGAGCTCGTTCTCCGGCTCGACCGCGCTCTTCCGCGCCTCCGCGACCAGCCTCTCGAGCGATCGGACCGGCTCCATCCCCGCCCGCTCGACCCAGTACGCCTCGTCGTCGCCCTTCGCGACCGGGAGCACCACCTGCGCCGCGCGGAGCAAGACCTCGCCCTCGCGGAGCGCATCGCGAAGGAGCGGCCGCGTCCGGAGCTCCCGCGCCATCTGCACCAGCTTGAGCGTGGTCCGCGGCTGGACGTCCAGCACCTCTCGCGCGTAGTCGTCGAGGTGGTAGCCCAGATCGAGGAGCCGCGAGCCCATGGTGAGCGCCGCGAGACCCTCCGCGATGGCGAGATCGAGCGCGCCCTGGATTCGAGCACCCATCGCCAGCCCTCGCTCGCAATCGTCCACGACCTCGTCGCCATTGAGCAGGACGTGCACCGCCTCGAACCGGTCGAACCGCGGAAGCTCCGTTTGCGGCGGCGGCTCGAACCCCTGGCACATGGCCCTGGCGCGCTCGCGGAGGTCCTGCGGCGATCGGGGCGTGGCGCTCACGATGGCGAGCGTCGCATGGGGGTCTGACAATCACTTGCAATCGAAGCGCGTCACTGGTGGGGCGCAGGGCGTGATGGCAGATCAATCAGGCCGCTCACCGATACCCGCCCGAAGGTTCCGGGCGGCGCGCGACAACAAGGTGGCGTCCCGCCTCCTCGACACCTTCACGAGGGCGGTCTTCGCCTGGCAGCGGAGGTCCGCGCGACGCATCGGGGCGAGGATCCGCGGACCTGCACGGACGATCCGCGGACCGGGGGCGTGACGCTCGTCCAGCGGTTCGGCGGAGCGCTCAACCTGAACGTTCACTTCCACGCCCTCCTCCCCGACGGCGTGTTCGAGGTGAAGGGGAGGCTGGGCCCGCTCCGTCCGCCTGCCCCGCGCCGAGGGACGAGGACGTGGAGCGCGCCCTCGCCCGGGTGATCCGGCAGGTGCGCCGGTCGTTCCCCGACCCCGAGGAGCTCGACCTGGTGGACGACGACCCCGTTCGCCGCGCTCCAGGCGGCGGAGGTGGATCGCCGGTTTGACTTCCCGGAAACTTTCCGGCGGGCCAGGCGGTCAGCGTACCTCGACGGCTACTCGTTGCACGCGGGAGTGCGGGTGCACGAGGACGACCGGTTCGGGCTCGAGAGAATGTGCCGGTACGCCGCGCGTGCGCCGTTCGCAGCGCGGGTCCGAGGAGGCCCCGGTCCGCACTCGCGTGCCCTGGGCCGAACTTGGCAGGAGGCGTGCCAGCGTCGCGCAGGCGATACGACAAGTTGCGAGGTCGAACACCGGTCGCGATCGCCTCCACCGCGGACTGCCGGTCGCGGGAACTACTCTCGGTCGGGATCCGCGCGGTCGGGATCCGCGGGCGCGGGCGTGTCAGTGCAGGTTGACGGCGACGAGCAGTCCCCTCGTCGTCAGGATGTAGAGGATCCCGTTCTCGGAGATCGCCAGCTTCCCCGTGGCGGGGTACGACCAGACCTGTTCGCGCGTGGCGAGTTCGATGGCGTGCACCGCGTCGGGGGAGGTCACGAAGGCGTGCGTGCCGACGACCAGCACCTGCTGGCGGAAGTACGTGACCGCACCCGGGATAGGCCAGGACCAGCGCAGCGCCCCGCTCGCGGCGTCGAGGGCGTCGAGGTTGTGGCCGTTGACGACGCAGAGCGTGTCCCCGGCGACCGCCGGCAGGCTGTTGTAGTTGCCTTGCTTGTCCCAGGAGGCGACCCGATTGCCGACGTCGAACCGCTGCAGCCGTCCCCGCCAGAGCTGGCTCGTGCTGTCGTAGTCGCGGACCAGGGTGTTGAACACGATCCCGTCGCCTCCCCGCACCGGCCCCTCGCCCTCGCTCCAGCAACCGTACATGCAGGGATCGTCGCTCGCGAGGTCGGGGATCCGGAACACCTCGTGCCCGTCGGCGGCGTCGAGGACCTGCAGGTGGTCGCTCCGGTTGTCCAGCTGGTCCCCGGCGTGCAGGTAGACGTACCCGTCGTCGGCGAGGACCGTGTACGCGTCGTCGTACCAGGCCGGCGCCGTCGAGGACCACGAGGTCGCGAGCGCCACGCCGTCGAACCTCGACAGCGCGTCGCTGTCGCCGCTCATCGAGTAGACGTGATCCCCGAACACCTCTGGCGGTCCGATCCGATTCGTGTTCGACGACATCGGGAGCTGCGCGGCCGCCTCGCCGCTCGCCTGGTCGAAGGCCCAGAGCTTCCCGGACGTGGCGACGTAGACGCGGCCGTGGCCGACCGCCGGCGGGCTCACCCCCCAGTTCGTGACCCCCTGGAAGCTCCAGTCCACCCCGCCGTCGCGCTCCGAGAACGCGGTCACGCTCCACGCGTCGGGATACGGATCCGTCACGACGAAGACCCGGCCACCCTCGGCGGCGATCCCGCTGCCCCAGCCCGCAGCCGACCAGCGCCTGCTGAAGCGCGCGGGGTCGAGGGTGGCGGGGACAAACCCCGTGTGTCCGCCGTCGCCGCCCAGCGTGCGCCAGGGGCCTGCCCCGGCGAGCGGCGTGAGCTCCCGCAGGTCGATGCCCTGGAGGACGGTGATGCGATACGGGAGCTTCGACACGGCGCCCAGCGGCCGCGCGCAGGTGACCGGGTCGTCGGCGCAGACGCGGACCTGGAGCGACCCCGTGTGGACGCCCTCGGAGAGCATGGGGTCGAGGTGCAGCCGGGTCTCGACCTGCATGCCGTCCTGCTCGAACTCGGCCGCGCCGCGGAGGACGCCGCTCGCGTCGACGACGCCGACGTAGATCGGTCCGGAGAGCTGGCGCGACGACGTGGCGATCACCGTCACCGTCGTCGGGTCGCTCTGGAAGAAGGTGACGTCCAGGCTCGACGGCTCGAAGGTGAGCCAGTCGCTCCCACCTCCTCCACCGCCGCACGCGACGAGCATCGCCAGCGTCCCCAGCCCCACGCGCTTCATGGTGGTCCTCCCGGTAACACACAGGCGGGCCCCGACCGCTCGAGGTGCCTGCCGCGCTTCATCGAAGGTGTACGCCCGGGAACCCGTTTGGGGCAAGTCCGTCTTCGCGTGCGGACCGCGTCCGCTCCGTGGCCTCGCGCAGATGAAGGTGCCAGGAGGTCGTGGACCGGCTCGAGCTCCGGACTGCGAGCGCCGAGGGAGAGCGTTGCCACGCGCTGGCGCTCCTACGGGGTCTCCGCCGCCATCATCGCCTGGAGGAGCGGCACGTCCGCCGTCGCGTGATACACGCGATCACCGAGCGCGGGACCCGAGCGCCTGTCTCCGGGAACCCGCTCTGAACCCGTCGTTCCGGGGTGAGGGCCTCCCTCCTCCACGCTAAGACCCTTGCGATGATCGATCCCGCCCACCTCGCCGCCGCCCGCACCCACGCCGCCCTCGGCCCGGTGCTCGCCCCGGCGTTCCTGCGCTTCTCCGGGAAGGACGCCCGGTCCTACCTGCACCGCATGTCCACGCAGGACCTCGCGCCCCTCGCCCCGGGGGCGTCCACGTACGCGGCGTTCCTGAACGCGAAGGGGCACCTCCTCGCGGAGGGGCACGTGCTCGCGCGTGAGGACGACCTCCTCGTCGCGATGGACCCCGCGGCGGCACCGGAGGCGCGGGCGCACCTCGAGAAGTTCGTCATCATGGACGACGTCGTCATCGAGCCCGTGCCCGAGCTCCGGGCGCTGCCGGTGCTCGGTCCGCAGGGACCGGCGCAGATCGCGGGGCGCGCGCCAGGCGCGATGCGGGTGCCGAACGACCGGCGGGGCGCGCCGGCCCTCGACCTGTGGTTGCCGGCGGCCGAGGCGGAGGCGCTCCACGCCGCGCTCCGCGCGGAGGGGCTCCCGGCGCTTGGGCCGGAGGAGCTCGAGGCGCTCCGGATCCTCGGCGGCGTCGCCCGGTTCGGCGC
>JAEZXM010000424.1 GCA_023419875.1 Pseudomonadota bacterium
ATTCCTCGACCTGGAACGGCCGCTCGAGCCCGATCTTCCCGGCGAGGATGGCGCCGCCGTGCGTGCGCCGGAGCAGGCCTTCCTTCTCGAGCGCGTCGAGGTCCTGCCGGATCGTCACCTCGGAGACCTCGAGGCGCTTCGCGAGCTCGGCGACCAGGCACCGCCCCTCGCGCTCGAGCCCTGCCACGATCTCCCGCCGTCGCTCCTCCGGAAACATGCCGCCCTCCCGCCTTGACCTAACGAGTCTCTTACATATGCCTTCGAATCTCTTCAACACCCAAGAGGAAAGGGCGTCGTTTATCTTCGTTTCGTCCTTTCAGGGCAAGCCCAGCTAACTTACCCACGCCGCCGCAGGGCCCGCCCATCCGAAAGCAAGCGAGCCGCGCGAGGGCTTTCGCCCGCCGCGCGGCTCGGACCGAGTTCACGGTTCTCAGTTCGCAGTCGTCGGTTCGTGAGGCCGAGAACCGTGAACGGCAGACCGTGAGCTGATGACTGGCTTTCAGTAGTCCATGTCTTCCATGCCGCCCATGCCACCGCCGCCCGGCGCCGCGCCGGCCTTCTTCTTCGGCTTCTCGGCGACCATGGCCTCGGTCGTGAGCAGGAGGCTCGCCACCGACGCCGCGTTCTGGAGCGCGGTGCGTGCCACCTTGGTCGGGTCGATGACGCCGGCCTTGTCGAGGTCCTCGAAGACCTCGGTCTGGGCGTTGAAGCCGAAGGCCGCCTTGCCCTCGAGGATCTTGCTCACCACCACCGGCCCGTCCCAGCCGGCGTTCTGGGCGATCCGCTTGGCCGGCCACTCGAGCGCCTTGGCGACGATCTGCACGCCGAACAGCTGATCGCCGTCGGCCTTGATCCCCTTCAGCGTTGCCAGGCTGCGCAGGTACGCGACGCCGCCGCCGGGCACGATGCCCTCCTCGACCGCGGCGCGGGTGGCGTGGAGCGCGTCCTCGACCCGGGCCTTCTTCTCCTTCATCTCGGTCTCGGTGGCCGCGCCGACGTTGATCACCGCGACCCCGCCGGCGAGCTTCGCGAGCCTTTCCTGAAGTTTTTCGCGGTCGTAGTCGCTCGTCGTCTCCTCGATCTGCGCCCGCATCTGCTTGATGCGGCCCTCGATGTCGGCCTTCTTCCCCTCGCCGTCGACGATGGTGGTGTTGTCCTTGTCCACCGTGATCCGCTTGGCTCGGCCGAGGTCCTTGAGCGAGAGCTGCTCGAGCTTGATGCCGAGCTCCTCGGCGACCACGTTGCCGCCGGTGAGGACGGCGATGTCCTTCAGCATCTCCTTGCGGCGGTCGCCGAAGCCGGGCGCCTTGACCGCGCAGACGTGCAGCGTGCCGCGGAGCTTGTTCACCACCAGCGTCGCGAGCGCCTCGCCCTCGACGTCCTCGGCGACGATGAGGAGCGGCTTGCCCGCCCGGGCGACCTGCTCCAGCACCGGGATGAGGTCGGCCATGGCCGAGATCTTCTTCTCGGTGATGAGGATGTACGGATCCTCCAGGGCCGCCTCCATCCGATCGGCGTTGGTGACGAAGTAGGGGGAGACGTAGCCGCGGTCGAACTGCATGCCCTCGACCACCTCGAGCGTCGTCTCGAGGCCCTTCGCCTCCTCGACCGTGATGACGCCCTCCTTGCCCACCTTCTCCATCGCCTCCGCGATGATGTTGCCGATCGTCTCGTCGCCGTTCGCGGAGATGGTCCCGACCTGGGCGATGTCCTTCTTGCCCTGCGTCGGCTTCGACTGCTTCTTGAGCTCGGCGACGACGGCCTCCACCGCCTTGTCGATGCCGCGCTTCAGGTCCATGGGGTTGTTGCCGGCCGCGACGAGCTTCAGGCCCTCCTCGAAGATCGACCGGGCGAGCACCGTCGCCGTGGTCGTCCCGTCGCCCGCCTTGTCGGAGGTGCGCGACGCGACCTCGCGGACCATCTGCGCGCCCATGTTCTCGAAGCGCGGCTCGACCTCGATCTCCTTCGCCACGGTCACGCCGTCCTTCGTGACCGTCGGCGAGCCGAAGCTCTTCTCGATGACGACGTTGCGGCCCTTGGGCCCGAGCGTCACCGCGACCGCCTCCGCGAGCGTCTGGACGCCGCGCAGGATGGCCTCGCGGGCAGGCTGGTGAAAAACGATCTCCTTGGCGGCCATGCCGGGACTCCTTGTCGAGAAAGGTTTGGAAATTCCTTTGCTTGCCGAACCACCGCGCTTGGCAGTCGCCCGGCGCGAGCGCTAATGTAACCGTCCGGGATGAGCGGTCAAGCGAGGCCCGCGGCGCGGGAACCGGAGGACGTGGAACATTGCGGGAGGGGCGAGCGCAGGGGCAGGCGGATGAGCCTGCCCCGGAGCGAGCGGGGGGCCTGGGGGGGCCGCGGCCCTTCAGGCCCCCCCAGCAAGAAAGGAGGCGCGGTGGAACCCAGGGACGACCCCCCGGAGAGCCGGCTCGATCGGTTGCTCGACGCCGCGGGCGCCGCGCTCGAGGAAGGGCGCCCGGAGGACGCCCTGGCGCGCGCGGAGGAGGCGGCGGCCGCCGACCCGCGTTCGGCCCCGGCGCTGCACTACCG
>JAEZXM010000500.1 GCA_023419875.1 Pseudomonadota bacterium
GCGGCGCGGCGCTCGGAGAGCGCCTGGAGCCCGAGGAGGAGCGCGAGCACCGCGGCGGCGGCGAGGAGGAAGAGCACCCAGGTCGCGCCGAGGATCGCGTGCAGCGGCGACGCGCCGTCGGGCGGCGGCGGCCGCGCGCGCGGATCGAGACGCGCCGGGAGGGAGGCGAGGAGGCGGGCTCCGTCGCCCGGCCCGGCCGTCGCCGCCGCCACGAGGCGCGCCTCGGGGAAGAGATCCGCGACCTCGCCGAGGAGCGACGCTCTCAGCGCAGGCCAGTCGAGGAGACAGCCCTGGATCCACTCGGCCCCGTCGATCTGGACGCGGCGCACGAGGACGAGGTCCTCGCCCAGCCAGAGCGGGGTCATGGCGCCTTCGGGCATCGCCCGCCGGGCGCTCCGCGGCGCGGCGCGCGCGGGCCGCTGTGCGGGCGGTTCCAGTTCGTCGCCCGCGATGAACGCCTGGTTGCGCGAGGACTGCCGGGCGCGGGACAGGAACTCGATCGAGCTCTTGGCGGGGCCGGAGCGCTGGGCGTCGGGCTCCGCCTGCTCCTTCGCGCCGGCCTTCGCGATCGTGACCTTCTTCCCGGCGGGGCGCAGGGGGAGGACAGGATCGCGCGCCTCGGGCTCGGGGCCCCGCAGGAGGAGGTCCGCGAGCGCGCGCCGATCGAGGGCCGGTTGCAGCCGGACGAGGCGGGCGCGGGCGAGGGCGATCCGCTCGGGCGTGGTGTAGCGCGCGACGGTGCGGAGCGCCTCGCTCGCGGGCACCTGCGGCGAACGCACGACGCCGTCCGGGCCGACCTGGAAATGGAGCAGGACGTGCTCGGGGAGCTCGCGCAGCAGCGGCGACGGCACGAGCACGTCCCCCTCGTCGAGCTCGGAGAGCCCGCGGGTGTAGACCCGCTCCGGCGCGTAGAGCGGCGCGTACACGAACCACGGCCGCCCGCTCTCGCGAGCGACGAGCGGCGCCACCGCCGAGTCGAGCCGCCAGAGCGCGAGCCGGACGTCCTCCTCGACCGCGGCGAGCCCGCGCGCCTCCGCCTCCGAGCGCTCGAGGCGGAGGGCGGCGAGGCTGAGCGCGCCCACCCCGCCGAGCATCGTGGCGAGGCAGAGGGCGAAGACCGCCCAGAGGCGCCAGGCTCGGAACGTCCGGATCATCCGGATGGTGCCCTCCCGACGAGCCGGTAGCCCTTGCCGCGGAGGGTGAGGATCACCCGCGGCCGCTCCGCGGGATCGCCGAGCTTCTCGCGGAGCCGGGCGACGTGCATGTCCACCGTGCGCGTGTGCACCGACCGTGCGGGCACGCGCCAGACACGCTCGAGCAGCTCCTCGCGCGAGACCGGCCGCCCGGCGGCGCGGGCGAGGTAGGCGAGCAGCTCGGCCTCGCGTTCGGAGAGCAGGGACGTGCCCCCGTCGTCGAGCGCCACCTCCCGCCGGGCGAGGTTCACCCGGCCGCCCTCGAAGACGACCTCCTCGAGGTCCGCAGGCCGTTCGGCGCTCCGGCGCAGGACCGCCTCCACCCGAGCCAGGAGCTCCTTCGCGGAGAAGGGCTTCAGCACGTAGTCGTCCGCACCGCGCCTCAGGCCGAGCACCCGGTCGTGCTCGGCGCCGCGGGCGGTGAGGACGATCACCGGAAGCGTCGGGTGCGCCTCGCGCGCGCGGGCGAGGATGTCGAGGCCGTCGCCACCGGGGAGCACGAGGTCGAGCAGCACGAGCTCGCAGGGCTGGCGGAGCGCCGACTCTACGCCCTCCGGGAACGTGCCCGCCTCGAGCGGCTGGTAGCCGTCGAAGCGGAGCGCGTCGACGATGCCGCGCCGGATGGCCGGGTCGTCCTCGATCACGAGCACCCTGCGCGCGGGCATGGCTGTTCACTCGAGCGTGTACCGGTGCTTCGCCGCCTGGGCGCGCACCGCCTTGATCATGGCCGAGTCGAGCGTGTCCGTCGAGGCCTGGGCCTGCTTCGCCCGCGCCTGCGCGAGGAACGCCGCCCGCGCCTGCGTGAGCTCGGCGATCTTCTTCTGGACCTCCGCCCGCTCCTTCCCCTTCTTCTCGACGTAGGCCTTCCGCTCCGCGGGGGTGAGCGTCCGGAGCTCCTCGGGCAGGTCGGCGGCGTCGAGGGCCTCGACCTTCACGATCCCGTCGCGGGTGGCGTCCACGAGGTCCCAGCCGGCGTTGTTGTAGAGGCCGCTCGCCTTCGATCCCGCCCGGCTCGCGAGCGAGCCCGCCGAGGTCTTCTTGGCGTTGGCGTCCTGCACCACCTGGCGCTGCCGCATCACCTTGCCCTGCGCGCCGTAGGCGACGTAGGTCGCGTTGAGCCGCTCGTTCAGCCGGGCGAGCTCCGCGTCCTGCGGGGCCGGGACGTCGGCCGCGACCCGGTTCTGGTCGATGGCGAGGTAGGCCCCGTCGGCGAGGAGCGCGCCGTCCCTCCAGCCGGTCGCGATCCCCTCGGCCGCCGACCCGCAGTGGATGGTGTGGACCGCGATCCCCTTCTCGGCGGCCCTCTTCACGGACTTCCGGAAGTCGATCGGCCCCTGGGTGAAGGGCTCGTTCCCGGCGATGAAGACGAGCTTCAGGCCGTCCGGCGATCCGGACCAGGCGAGCTCGTCCACCGCCCGGCCGATCACCGCGCCGCAGTACTCGTTTCCACCGTTGGTGGTGAGGGCGAAGAGCCGCTCGCTCACGAGATCGAGGTCGTCCGTGAGCGGGGTCACGAGGCGGATCCAGTGGGTCTCCTCGCCGAGGCGATTGTTGCCGTACTCGTAGAGCGCGATCCGGAGGTCCGGGCGGACGCCGTCGCGCTTCGCGGTGGCGAACTCGTTCACCACCCTCCAGAGCTGCGCCCTGGCCTGGTCGATGAGCCCGTCCATGCTGTTGGAGGTGTCGAGGAGGAGCGCGATCTGGACGACCGGGCGCGCGGGCTTCGGGGCCTCGGCGGCGCGGGCCGGGACGAGGCCGAGGGCGAGAACGGCGGGAACGGCGAGAGCGAGCGAGTGAAGCGTCATGACCTTCTCCTTGTCCGTCAAGGGTTCACGAACAGTACGGGCATTCCATCCACCAGCACCACGACCTCTCCGCGCAGGACCAGCGCGCCCTGGCGTCCTTCCCGCGCGAGCTGGTCCCGCGAGCCGGGCGTGCGCGGCGCTGCCGGCGGTCACGGTGCGCGCGGGGACGACGCCGGCCCGTTCGAGGACCCGCGCGTCCACCCAGCGCCCCTCGCGCCGGCGGAACGCGAGGTCGCCCAACCCGCCGAGTTCCACCGGCCGGAGGTCCCCACGACCACGAGGGGATCACGTCGAGATCGGCGCGCGATCCCGCGTCGGGGGCGGGAGGCCCGCCACGAGGAGGAAGAATCCGGCCTCGCCGCTGGCCCTCGGGGTAGATGAAGGAGGTCGCGGCCAGACCGTCGCCGCCGCGCAGGTACGAGAGCCGCACTGGCCCCGGCAGCAGGGCCGCTCCGGCCTCGAGCTCCATCGCCAGCTCGCCAGGACCGAGCCGGGTGGTGCGGAATGGATGGCTGGGCGAGTAGACGGTCGCGATGGGGCGGCGGGCGCGGAGGTGGACCCGGAGCGTCCAGAGGACGCGGTACTCCAGCGACTCGGTGCGCGGGATGACGTAGTCCACGCGCCCGGCCACCTCCGGGAGCACGTGCTCGTAGGTGAGCCGGATCTTCTGCCCCGCCCCGGGCTCGACCGGGAACACGCTCGAGCGAACGAGATCCTGCCCGATGAACTCGAGCAGCGCTGGGTCGCGCTCCCGGCGCACGATGTCGTCGTAGATCCGCCGGGCCTCAGCCGCAGGGAGGAGCTCCGCGCGCCCGTCCCGAGCCGCGCCCTGGTAGCGGAAGTCGCGGATGGCGGCGCGCGGCGGCACCGGGATGAGGACCTGGCTCCCGAGCCGCGCGGCGGTACGGTTGTGCAGGGTGATGTCGAGGGTCGTCGTGGTGACCGGATCGTCGATGGTGACGACCGCGTCCACGGCGGTGACCTCCACCTGGGCGTGCGACCACGGCGCGAGCCGCGCCTGGGGCACGACGTTCAGTGGGTGGGATCGGACCTGCGCGACCGTGAGCCGCGGCGCCGCGAGAAGGGCGGCCGCGAAGAGCGAGAGCGCGAGGGGGAGGCGGGCCATGGCGACGTTCCTCTCGACGCCATGGAACCAGCGGCGCTGCGCGCCGTGGGTAACGGGGGTGTAACGGGGGTGCGTTCGGCTTCGCGAGCCGCCGTCTCGGAGGTCAGCTCCTCCGCGCTCCGTCCACGCCCACGATCACCTCGCGGACGGGCACCACGCGCCCGGCCCGGGCGGCGGCGTGCTGCACGGCCGCGGTGATCCCGGCGCAGCACGGGACCTCCATCCGTGCGACGGTCACCTCGGTGGGGCCGTCGGGCCGCCGGAGGATCGCCGTGAGCTTCTCGGCTTGGGCGGGGAGATCGTCGAGCTTCGGGCACCCGACCACGACCGCGCGGCCGGCGAGAAGGTCGGCGTGAAAGCGGGGATAGGCGAACGGGACGCAGTCGGCGGCGACCAGCAGATCGGCCCCGGCGAGGAACGGTGCGCCGGCGGGCACGAGGCGGAGCTGCACCGGCCAGTGCGGGAG
>JAEZXM010000532.1 GCA_023419875.1 Pseudomonadota bacterium
GGGTCCGGGCGAGCTCGCCCACGATGCCGGGCGGCTCACCGCGGTCGGTCCAGGGGAGCCGCGCCGCGCCCGCCGGGAGCTCGGCCTCGTGCGGGAGGTACAGGAAGGACGGGAGGAGCGCCCGCGCCTGCACCTCGCCGGCGCGGACGAGCTGCGGAACCGCGACCGCCTCCGCGGGCGCGTCGTCCTCGATCGTGCGCCGCGCGATCGCCGTGTTGGTGGTGCCGAGGTCGATGCCGACCGAGATCGCGGACGTCACAGCTCCACCTCCGCCGGCGCGACGATGGCCGGATCCATCCCGTCGCCCGCCTGCGGCAGCTTCACATCCTGCGCCCGCCAGCCGTGGTGGCGCAGCGCGCCCCGGAACGGAGGCGTGCCCACCACGTTGCCGGTGAGCCGTACCGCCGCGGGGTCGAAGCCGGAGCGCACCTCGACCGTGGCGCCCTCGGGCTCGCGCAGGACGGGCTCCAGCCGGAAGTACTCCTCGATCGCGCGCTTGCACCCGGCGTGAACCGCCCGGGCCGCGGCCCCGACGGTGGCGTCCGGGTATGCGGTGAGGTCCTCCTCGACGAAGTCCACGAGCCGCCCCTCCCGCTGCAGGGCGGAGAGGAGCTGGAGCGCCGCGCGGCGCGAGACCCCATCGGGCGACGCACCGGCCGGCGTCGTGACCGGCGGCGGCTCGGCCGGGTGTGCGGGCGACGCGCCCTCCGAGGGTCCCGAGGCGGGCCCGGGCAGCCTCCGTTGCTCACGAGCCGCGTGCACCGCGCGCGCGACGTCGCGCCGGAAGAGCACGGTGAAGAACGCCCAGAAGGCGAGAACGAGACGCTGCCACGGCGTGAGCTCGGGACCGTTCATGGAGGGCTCCACGGATCGAGCAACTGTGGGGCCGAGGCGCGCCTGCTTCAACCCTGCGACACCCGGCCGGTCGCCTACCCTGTTCGCCGTGCGCACCCTTGGTGCATCGACGGACTCCGGAGAGGAGGGGACCCGTGCACCGATGGACCAGGCTGATCGTCGCCACCCCCGCGCTGGCAGCGCTCCTGCTCGGCGGGCTGCCCGCCCGGGGCGAGGACTCGGAGGCGGTGAAGGAGGAGCGGGAGCGCGCGGAGAAGTACCGCGAGCGGATGGACGAGCGGAACGCGGAGGCGGACGCGGACGAGGACCGGTCCGCGAAGGACAACCTGAAGGACGGGGTCGACCAGGCCGGCGACGCCGCGCGCCTCGGCGGCGCGAAGGCCAGGGAGAAGTGGCACCAGGGGGCGGACGCGGCGAAGAAGGGGACGAACCGGGCGGCGAAGAAGGTGGAGGAGAAGACGGACTGACGTCGTTCGCCTCGCACTTCGACTCCGTTTACCCTGAGCCTGTCGAAGGGCTCAGTGCGAGCGGACACAACGAACCCGCTCGCCCTGAGCGTAGCGGCCGCGCAGCGGCCGCGGAGTCGAAAGGCGAGGGCCTTCCGGCGCCCCTCACCTCCCCCGCAGCTTCTTGTGCTGCCGCACGAGCCGCGCGATCACCTTCCCACGCTGCTTCTCGGCCCGTGCCGGCCCGAGCTGCCGGCGCGCCTCGTAGGCCCGCGCCTCGCGCGCGAGCTTGTGCAGGCTTTCGAGCCGAGCCGGATCGAGCGCGCCGCGCTCGACCGCCGCCTGGACGGCGCAGCCGGGCTCACCCTCGTGCCGGCAGTCGCGGAAGCGGCAGCCCTCCGCGAGCGCGGCCACGTCCTCGAAGGCCGCGTCGAGCCCGTCCGCGCTCCAGAGCTTCAGCTCGCGGATGCCGGGCCCGTCCACGAGGAGCCCTCCGCCGGGCACCTCGACGAGCTCGCGCCCGGTGGTCGTGTGCCGGCCGCGGTGATCCCACGAGCGCACCTCGGCCACGGCGCGCTCCTCGGTGCCGAGGAGCGCGTTCACGAGCGTGGACTTCCCCGCGCCGGACGGACCGACGAGGACGCCGGTGGTGCCGCCGGGCACGAGGGCGCGCACCTCCTCGATGCCCGCGCCCGTCGCCGCCGAGGCGAGGATCACGGGGACGGCCGGAGCGCTCGCCATCGCCTCCTCGCGCAGGCGCTCCAGCTCCTCGCACAGGTCCGACTTGGTGAGCACGATCGCCGGCAGGGCGCCGCACTCGTGGACGGCCGCCAAGGTCCGCTCGAGCCGGCGCACGGCGACGCCTGCGTCGAGGCCCTGGACGATCACCACGACGTCCACGTTGGCCGCGATCACCTGCTCCGCGGTCGCGCGGCCCGCGGCGCCGCGCCGGAGCGCGGACCGGCGCTCGAGCACGCGGAGCACCTCGGGCTCCTCGCCCTCGGACGAAGGGCGCGCGAGCACGAAGTCTCCGACCACGGGGACCTGCCCCGCGTCGCGCAGCCGGCCGGGGATCACTACCAGGCGATCGCCCTCCGCGAACCGGACGAGGAGCCGCGGGCCCCGATCGGCGACGGCGCGGCCGGGGACGAGAGAGAGGACTTCTTCTTCGGAAAGCTGAGAGGAGAGGAACGGACCCCAACCCAGGGTCGTCAGGTCGAACACGTGAGCACCTCTGGAAGCACGAGTCGGGAGCAGCACCTCCCCGCACGCACACGCGTCCGGGGGATGCGAAGGATCCGCCGCGGCCGTTTCACCGGCGCGTGCGGGGGCTCGGGCTAGAGGACACGATCTGCCACGGCGCGGCGTATAGCGCGGCAACGCCTCCGGATCAAGCGACCGGGGCTTCCCGCAGCGTTCTCGCGCCCCTGCGAAGGGCGTACACTCCGGCGAGCGATGGCTCGAGGAACGATCCGGATCGGCTCGACCGCGCGCGACGTGGCCGGCACGCCTTCGGCCGCGGGGGCGCGCCCGGGCACGCTTCCCCCGGGGACGCTCCTCGACGGCCGCTACCGGGTCCTCGCGCTGCTCGGCACGGGCGGCATGGGCTCGGTCTACCGCGCCGAGCACGAGGCCATCGGCCGGACGGTGGCGGTGAAGGTCCTCCACCCCGAGCACTGCGCCAGCCCAGGGGAGCGCGAGCGGTTCCGCCGCGAAGCGCGGGTCGCCGTCCGCCTCCGCTCGCCCCACGTGGTCGAGACGCTCGACTTCGGCGAGGACTCCGAGGGGCGGCTCTTCCTGGTGATGGAGCTCCTCGAGGGCGAGCCCGTGCGCGCCGTGCTCGCGCGCGAGGGGCAGCTCGCCCCGGAGCGCGTGGTCCGGCTCCTGCGCCAGCTCCTCGCCGGGCTCGAGGCCGCGCACACCGCCGGCATCATCCACCGCGACCTGAAGCCCGAGAACCTCTGGCTCGACGGCAGCGGCCTCTCCGAGCGGCTGCGGCTCCTCGACTTCGGCATCGCCAAGTGGACCGGACCCGCCTCCGGCGCCGAGCAGACGCAGGCCGGCCTCGTGGTCGGCACCCCCGAGTACCTCGCCCCGGAGCAGGCGGTGGGCGGCGAGGTCGATCACCGCGCCGACCTCTACTCCGTGGGCGTGCTCACGTTCGTGCTGCTCACCGGGCGCCACCCCTTCGACACGCGCGACGTCCGCGCGCTGCTCGCCGCCCACGCGTACCGCGCCGTCCCGAGCCCCTCGACCCTCATGCCCGAGCTGACCGCGTACCCGCGGCTCCTCGAGATGGTGGCCCGGGCCACCGAGAAGGACCGGGAGAAGCGGAGCCGCACCGCGCGCGAGCTCCTCCAGATCCTGGAGGGCGCGGAGTTCCCCGTACGCCTCGCGCGGCCGTCGCTCACCCAGACCAGCCTCCCGCCGTCGAGCAGCCTCGCCGCGGCGCGCGCCAGCCTCCTCGGCATCCCCGCGGCGTCGATGCCGGACGTGGAGAACCTCACGCTCGTGCAGGTCCGCGTCTCCCGCTGGGAGTCGTGGTCCCCCGCCACCTCGCCCCGGTTCCGGGCCCTCCACCTCGCGGCGCACGACGCGCGGGTCCTCCCCGTCGTCCGCGCGTACGGCGGAAAGCGGATCGTCGCCCGGGAGGGCGCGTCGGTGTTCGCGTTCCGCTCGCCGACCGACGCGGTGCACTGCGCCGCCGCGCTCCAGGCGGCCACCGCGCGGGGCGCCGAGACCGCGCACGAGGTCGACCGCCTCGAGCTGCAGATCGGCGTGCACCAGGGCGAGGTCCACGTCTCGCGGAGGGGCGCCGCCGGCGCGCCGCTCGCCTGCGTGCGCGCGCTCTCCGAGGCCGCGGGCGTGGGCGAGGTGCTGCTCACGCGCGGCGTGTACCTGACCATGAGCCGCAGCGAGGCGCCCGCCGAGGAGCTCGGGCCGCGCGCGCTGGCCGGGCTCGGCGAGCCGGTGGCCACGTACCGGCGCGTGCACGAGCCCCGGCACGACGCCCCCCGCCCGCCGACCGGGACCGTGCGCGCCGGCAACGGATTCCTGTTCCCGACGACCGCCGAGCTCTCAGGCATCCGGGCCGGCGTCCTCTCGATCCAGGTCTCCGGCGAGACCGAGGGCCGGCTCGCCGCCGTCGCGCGCGTCGTCGCCGCCGCGGCCGCG
>JAEZXM010000544.1 GCA_023419875.1 Pseudomonadota bacterium
GAGAACGGCTCCGCGCCGACCCGCGCGGCCTGTTCGTGCTCGGGGGCGCGGTGCCGTGGCGGTCGCATGCACAGCTCGGCCAGGCCGCGCGCCGCCAGGCCGGGCGCGAGCGCCGACGCCAGGGACACCGCCGCGCGCAGCGGGGCCGGGACGGTCTTCGAACGACCGTTCGTTCGTTCCGGGGTCGCGACGATGACGGGGTCCAGCATGGAGGCTCCGGGAGGCGGGTCAGGGAGAGGGAGGGCGGCCGGCCTCGATCAGCCGGTCGAGCGCGCGCCGGGCGCGATCGGCCGCGTGCCGGTCGCGGAGGAGGCGCACCGCGTGGTGGTAGGAGAGCATGATGCCGTGCAGCTCGAACGCCACCTGGTCGGCGTCGAGCTCGCGCCGGAGCTGGCCCTCGGTCTGCGCGCCGCGGACGACGCGCGCCAGGGTGGCGAGCCACTCGCGCTCCAGGGCGACGAGCCGATTGCGCGCGGCGCCCGGTCGATCGTCGAGCTCGCTCGCCGCCTGGACGAAGACGCACCCGCCCGGCTGCGGGACCTCGCGCGGCCAGCGCAGCCAGCGCTCGAACAGCGCCCGGAGCCGGGGCTCGCCGCGGGCCGCGGCCAGGGCCGGCCGGACCACGGCCCCGGAGAACCGCTCCGCCGCGTGGTTCAGGACCTGCACCTGGAGCTCGTCCTTCGAGCCGAAGTGCGCGAAGAGGCCGCTCTTCGAGAGGTCGAGCGCGGCGGCGAGCTGGCCGATGGTCAGCCCCTCCAGCCCGAGCTCGCTCGCCAGGCGCAGGGCGTGGTCGAGGATGGCCTCCCGGGTCTCGGCGCCGCGGTTCACGATGGGAAAATAGAACGACCGTTCGTTCTTCACAAGGGCCCGCCCGGGTCGGGACGGGCGGGGGTCACCCGCCGCTCACAACCCGCTGGCGGTGATGCTGTCCGGCTCGGCGTCCTGGTGCGGGAACACGCGGACGCGCCGCGGGGAGAGGAAGACCCCGTCGCCCCGGCGGAGGTTGAGCGCGCGGCTCCGAGGGAGGTCGATCTCCGCCTCGAGCCGCTCGCCGTACGGCGGCGCTCGGAGCTCGACGCGCACCGAGGCGCCGAGCACGGTGATCCGCTCCACCTGGGCGGCGAAGCTGCCGCGCGATCGCTTCGAGTGGATCTCCAGCTCGTGCGGCCGGACGTAGACGTGGGCCGGGGAGCGCACGCCGTTGGTCGGCTCCGGCGCGGAGAACTCCAGGTCGCCCACGATCGCGCGGCCGCCGTCCACGTGGCCGCGGAAGACGTTCACCGCCCCCAGGAAGCGCATCACGAACGGGCTCGCCGGCTCCTCGAACACCTGCGACGGCGTCCCCTCCTGCTCGATCCGCCCGGCGTTCATGAGCACCACGCGGTCCGCGACCTCGAACGCCTCCTCCTGGTCGTGGGTGACGAAGACGCTCGTCACGTGCAGCTCGTCGTGGAACCGGCGCAGCCAGCGGCGGAGCTCCTGGCGAACGCGGGCGTCGAGGGCGCCGAAGGGCTCGTCGAGGAGGAGCACCTCCGGGCGCGTCGCGAGCGCGCGTGCCAGGGCGACCCGCTGCCGCTGTCCGCCCGAGAGCTGGTGCGGGTAACGGCCGGCGAGCCCGTCGAGCTGGACGAGCCCGAGCAGCTCGTGCACCCGCTCCTCCACCTCCGCCTTCGGACGCTTCCGCACGCGAAGCGGGAAGGCGACGTTCTCACCCACCGTCATGTGACGGAAGAGCGCGTAGTGCTGGAACACGAGGCCCACGTTCCGGTCGCGGGCGCTCTGGCCGTGGATCGCCGCCCCCCCGTGGCGGACCTCGCCCGCGTCCGGCGCCTCCAGGCCCGCGAGGATCCGCAGGAGGGTGGTCTTCCCGCAGCCGGAGGGGCCGAGGAGCGCGGTCAGCTCGCCCTCGGGCAGCGTGAGGCTCACGTCCCGCAGCACTGGGTTCCCGTTGAAGCTCTTGCTCACGCCGGCGATCTGGATGGTCATGCAAGGGCTCCCCATGCGCGGCGCTCGCGCCGCTGCTGCCACTCCATGAGCTTCTTCACCCCGAGGGTGAGGACCGCGAGGAGGAACAGGAGCGAGGCGGAGGCGAAGGCGGCGCGGAAGGCGTACTCGTTGTAGAGGACCTCGACGTGGAGCGGGAGCGTGTTGGTCAGCCCGCGGATGTGCCCGGAGACCACCGACACGGCGCCGAACTCGCCCATCGCCCGCGCGTTGCAGAGGATGATGCCGTAGAGCAGGCTCCAGCGGACGTTGGGGACGGTGATGCGCGAGAGGATCTGCCACCCGCTCGCCCCCATGACGAGGCCGGCCTCCTCCTCCTCCTTCCCCTGCGCCTGCATGAAGGGGATGAGCTCCCGGGCGACGAACGGGAAGGTCACGAAGATGGTGGCGAGCACGATCCCCGGGACGGCGAACACGATCCGGATGCCGTGCTCCTGGAGCCACGGCCCGAGGATCCCCTGCCCGCCGAAGAGCAGCACGGTGCACATGCCGGCGATGACCGGCGAGACGCCGAAGGGGAGATCGATGAGCGTGAGGAGCAGGTTCTGCCCGCGGAACCGGAAGCGGGTGAGCGACCAGGCGGCGGCCAGGCCGAAGACGGTGTTCAGGGGGACGGCGATCGCCGCCACGAGCAGGGTGAGCTTCACCGCCGCCCACGCGTCCGGCTGGGTGACGGCCGCGAGCCACACCGAGACCCCGCCCCGGAGCGCCTCCCAGAGCACCGCCGCCGCCGGCAGGATCAGGAAGCCCCCGAGGAAGAGGAGCGCCGTGCCGACGAGCAGGCGTCGCACCCACGGTGGATCCTCGTGCGCGCGCCGGAACGGCGCCGCCGCCGGGGACACCGCCCGCGCATCGCGCTCGAGGCCGGCCAGATCCTCCGCCCGCGCGCTCATACCACCCCCACCCGGCGCCGGGTCCAGGCCTGGAGCCCGTTGATGGCGAAGAGCAGCGCGAACGAGGCCACCAGCATCACGGTGGCGATCGCGGTCGCCCCCGCGTAGTCGTACTGCTCGAGCCGGGTCATGATGAGGAGCGGCGTGATCTCGGTTCGCATCGGGAGGTTGCCGGAGACGAACACCACCGAGCCGTACTCGCCGACGGCCCGGGCGAAGGCGAGCGCGAACCCGGTCAGCGCCGGCGGGATGAGGGTCGGGAGGATCACCCGGAGGAAGGTCTGCCAGCGGCTCGCCCCCAGCACGGCCGCCGCCTCCTCGACCTCCAGCTCCGCGTCCTCGAGCACCGGCTGCACCGTCCGGACCACGAACGGCAGGCCGATGAAGGTGAGCGCGATCACCACCGCCAGCGGCGAGAACGCGGTCTTCACCCCGAGCGGCTCGAGCCACCGGCCGATCCAGCCGGTCCGCGCGTAGATCGCGAGGAGGGCGATCCCGGAGACCGCGGTGGGCAGCGCGAAGGGCAGGTCCACGAGCGCGTCCACGAGCGAGCGGCCAGGGAAGCGGTACCGGGCGAGGACCCAGGCGACGAGCACGCCGAAGACGGTGTTCACCGCCGCCGCGATCGCCGCCGCGCCGAAGGAGATCCGGTACGAGGCGAGCGCGCGCGGGCTCGTGACGAGCGCCCAGGCCTGCGCCCATGTCAGCTCGCTCGCCCGGAGCGCCACCGCCGAGAGCGGGATGAGCACCACCAGGCCCAGGTAGAAGATCGTGAACCCGGTCGAGAGGCCGAAGCCGGGGAGCACGCCGCGCCGGGCGCGGGCGGAGGTCATGCCGCCCACGGTCCCTCCGTGGCCGGGCCCGGCGGAGGAGCCTCCTCGCCGAGGTCGACGAGGTCCGCAGGCGTGACGTCCTCGGGCGCGAGCGCGGCGAGATCCGCGAGCGCGGCCTTCGCCTCGGCGGAGGGCAGGCGCGCGAAGAAGTCGCGCGCCCCTTCACCCGGCGTCCGCCTCGCCTCGTAGAGCGCCGCGAGCCGCTCGAGCGCCTGGCCGACGCGGCGGGCGGGGATCTTGGCGGCGAGCTCGCCGAAGCGCGCGCCGGCCGCGGAGACGCCGCCGCCGAGCAGGACGAAGTACTGGGGCACGGCCTTGTCGCCCACCTTGCGCACGCTGCCCTGGAGGCCGATCGCCGCCACGTGGTGCTGGCTGCAGCCGTTGGGGCAGCCGCTCATCTTGATGTCGGCGTCGCCGAGCCGCGCGGCGAGCTCCGGCCGGGCGCGGAGCTGGGCCTCGAGGTCGCGGCCCAGGCCGCGCGAGTGGGTCACCGCCAGCCGGCACGTCTCCGCACCCGGGCAGCTCACCACGTCCGCGGGCGTGTCGGCGCCCGCGAGGCCCAGGCCGGCCGCGGCGAGCCGCTCGTACAGCGCGGGGACGTCGGCCGTCCGGATCCA
>JAEZXM010000598.1 GCA_023419875.1 Pseudomonadota bacterium
CGTGGGTGCCGTGCGAGAAGTTGAGGCGCGCGACGTCCATGCCCGCGAGGAGCAGCGCGCGGACCGTCTCCGGCGCGCTCGTGGCGGGACCGATGGTGCAGACGATCTTGGTCTTTCGCGTGTCCAGTGCGGCTCCTCCGGCTCGAGATCGGCGGGATCGTACACCAGCGCCAGGGCCCCGAAAGGTCGGAGCCGGGCCCCCGCCGGCGCGCCAGAACGCGGGGAAGGTGGGAAGGTCGAGCACGCCGCCACGCGAGCAGCCCGCGCGGAAGCCGCGCGCCGCTCCGGGATGGGGCGGCGCGCGGGTCCTGGCGATCGGCCACTCCACGCGGCCGATCGAGGAGCTGCTCGAGCTCCTCAGCGCCGCCGGCGCGAGGACGCTCGCCGACATCCGGACGGTCCCGCGCTCGCGCGCCAACCCGCAGTACGAGCGCCCGGCGCTGGCGCGCGCGCTCCAGGAAGCCGGGATCCGGTACGCGTGGATCCGGTCGCTCGGCGGCCTTCGCAGGCCGCGCAAGGACTCGCCCAACGGCGCCTGGCGCAACGCGAGCTTCAGAGGGTACGCGGACCACATGGCGACGCCCGAGTTCGCGGCGGGGCTGAGGGAGCTCGCGGCGCTCGCGCGCGCCGGGCCGGTGGCCGTGATGTGCGCCGAGGCGGTCCCCTGGCGGTGCCACCGCTCGCTCCTGGCCGACGCGCTCTTCGCGCGCGGCGTCACCGTGGAGCACATCACCGGCCGGGGAAAGACGCGGCCCCACCGCGTCACGCCGTTCGCGCGGGTCGAGGGGCGGGAGGTGACCTACCCCGCGCCCTCGGGGCCAGCTTCTCCGTGAACGGCTCGATGAGCGCCGTGTTCGCGTTCGCGGGGTCCCGGCGGCGTAGGGTCGCCGTCCCGGTAGCTTCGGAGGCAGTACGCGGTGGCGGCTCGCCGCACGCGGGATGGCGGCCGCGAGCGCCGGCCGATACGTGAGGACCATGACGCGTACTCCCGCCGTCGGCCTCGTCCTCTGGATTGCCTCGTCCGGCTGTGCGCACTCCGGAGCGCGCGGTGGCGAAGCGGCCCGCTGGTACCCGGACGTCGAAGCCGGCCGACCGCTCACCGGCGTCTACGAGGGGCGCGTGCCGTGCACGCGGCCGGAGCTGGCCGGGTGCGAGAAGGTGAAGGTCGGGCTGGCGGTCTATGGCGATCCCGCTCGACGGTGACCGGCGCCCGCGGGTGGGGACCGCGAGCTGGAGCTACTGCCCGAACCGGGTGCGTTGACGCGGGTCCGCGCTCGGGATCGCAGCGGTCGGGCGGGCAGCGTGTGGACGTCGATCACCGCGCCGGCCGCTCGGCCGGCTCGATCCGGGCCTCGGGCATCCGCGGGTCTGGCCGGCGCGCCGACTTCGCGAACCGGGGGGCGGCGCCGCGAGCGATCTCGAACCGCGTCTCGCGGTCGAGCACGACGATCTTCCCGATCTCGTCCCGCGTGATCTCCCCGCGCCGGCAGAGGAGCGGGAGGATCCAGCGCGGGTCCGCCTTCTTGTTCCGCCCGAGCGTGAGCCGGAACCAGACGCCCTCGGCGCGCTGGTGCGTCTTCAGCTTCCGCGGCGTGCGGGCCTGGGCCGCCGGGACCTCGCGCGCGGCGCGTGCCGTCTCGGGCAGCTCCTCGGGGGCCGGCCGCAGGGACCGCTCCCGCCGGACCAACGCGGCCGCGACGAGCAGCGGGGCACGCTCCTCGAGCAGCCGGCGGGCGGCGGTGAGCTCCTCCTCCGTCGCTTCCCCGGCGAGCCGCGCCACCTCCTCCCCCAGCCGCTCTTCGTCCACGGCGCGGATCTCCTCGGCCGTGGGGAGCGGCGCCCATTGCGCCGGGATCCGCGCGGCGCGGAGGAGCCGCTCCAGCCGGTAGCGCTCCGCCGGCGCCGCGAGCAGCACCGCGAGCCCCTTGTTGCCGGCGCGGCCGGTGCGGCCGCTCCGGTGCTGGAGCGCGTCCGGATCGCGGGGGAGGTCGGCGTGGAGGACGAGCTCGATTCCGGGGAGGTCGAGCCCGCGCGCCGCGACGTCGGTCGCGACCAGCACGCGGGCGCGCCCGTCGCGCAGCGCCTTGAGCGCGCGCAGCCGCTCCGCCTGCCCCAGCTCGCCGGAGATCGTCACCGCCTCGAACCCCCGCTCGGCGAGGCTCGCCCCGGTGTGATGCGCGGCCTCCCGGGTCGCCCGGAACACGAGAGCGCTCCGCGGTTCGAGCCGCCGGAGCACGTTGACGACGGCGTGCTCGCGCTCCCGCTCCGCGATCACGTGCGCGCGGAAGGTGATGTCGCCGTGGGCCTCCTCGGGCGGCGTCGCGGCCACCCGGGCTGGCTCGCGGGTGTACCGGCGGGCGAGCTCGAGGATGGGGCGGGGGAGGGTAGCCGAGAACAGGAAGGTGCGGCGCTCCTCCGGCGCGGCGCCGAGGATCGCCTCGAGCTCCTCGCGGAAGCCCATGTCGAGCATCTCGTCCGCCTCGTCCAGCACCGCGGCGGCCACCGCCCCGAGGTCGAGGTTCCTGCGGTCGAGGTGATCGCGCAGCCGGCCCGGCGTGCCGACCACCACGTGCGCGCCGCCGGCGAGCAGCCGAGCCTCGCGCCGCGGGTCCATGCCGCCCACGCAGGCGACGACGCGGCCGGCGGCATCGGCGAGCAGCCAGGTGAGCTCGCGATGCACCTGGAGCGCCAGCTCGCGGGTGGGGGCGACCACGAGGCCGAGCGGCGCCGAGGCCGGACCGAAACCCCCTGGAGCCGAGGTTGCCGCGAGGGCTCGATCCTGCGCCGCCCGCTCGCCCAGCAGCGCCTCGGCGAGCAGGAGGCCGAACGCGACCGTCTTCCCGGAGCCGGTCCGCGACGAGACGAGGAGGTCGCGGCCGCGGATCGCGGGCGCGAGCACCGCCTCCTGGACCGGCGTGGGCGTGCGATAGCCGCGCGCCGCGAGGGCGCTCTGGAGCGCCGGGTGAGCCCCGATCGTGGCGAAGTCGGTCATCGCCGCAATCTACCGGAGGCCCGTACCCGAAGAGGCTCGCCGGCGGCTGTCGGACCCTGCTGCTATACGTCCG
This sequence comes from Pseudomonadota bacterium, assembly GCA_023419875.1. Classification (GTDB taxonomy): domain Bacteria; phylum Myxococcota; class Myxococcia; order Myxococcales; family Anaeromyxobacteraceae; genus Anaeromyxobacter. Next base: position 3,066 of record JAEZXM010000598.1, read on the forward strand.
TTCATCTACACGGATGTATCAGTCAGACCCTTTCGCTACAAGCAGGGAGATCGCCATGGGACAGACGCAGCTCATCGTCGCCGATCCGGCGCTCGCCAGGCTCCACGAGGTCACCGCGCGGATCCGAGCGCGCGCGGCCGAGGGGCGGGAGCGGGCGGCGGCGCGCGCACGCGCGAGGGAGAGGAGAGCGGTGCCGCTCCGCCTCCAGCCGATGCTGCCGCTCCGCGCGCCGGCGCCGCCGCGGCACTGGGCCGACGGGCGGGACGAGTAGGCCGCTTCACTCAAGCTGGGGCGGTGAGCGAGGGGCGCTCCTCGCCCAGCGCGACGAGCAGGTCGAGGGCGTCGTGCACCGCCGCGCCGCCGAGGTCGTTGTTGAAGTAGACGAACGCGTCTCGCCCCGGCCGTGCCCAGGTGAGGAGATCCTCCGCCCACACGCGGAGGGCCTGCGGTCCGTATCGGCCGTGGTACTGGCCGGTCGTGCCGTGGAAGCGGACGTAGCGGAACCCGCCGGTGATCCGCGGGGGCCGGCGCTCCACGCGATCGTGCTCGCAGAAGGCCGCGCCGTGCCGGTCGAGCGCGTCGCAGATCTCGTCCGCGTACCAGGCCGGGTCGCGGAACTCGACCGCATGGCGGCCGGGCGGCAACCCCGAGAGGAACCGCTCCAGCCTGGGGAGATCCGGGGCGAACTGCGGAGGGAGCTGCCAGAGCACGGGGCCGAGCGACGGGCCCAGGCGCGCGACGGGCGCGTAGAACCGGCCGAGCCCCTCGCCCACATCGCGCAGGCGCTTCACGTGCGTGAGGTAGCGGGAGCCTTTCACCGCGAAGAGAAAGCCGCGGGGAACGGTCGCTCGCCAGCGATCCGCCGCGGCCGTGGTGGGCAGCCGGTAGAACGTCGCGTTCAGCTCGACGGTGTCGAAGTAGGACGCGTAGCGCGCGAGCCAGGCGCGCAGCGGGACTCCGGGCGGGTACAGCACCCCGCGCCAGTGCCGGTATTGATACCCGCTCGTGCCCACGCGGATGGCCATCCGCGGGCAACGTCCTCATCGCCCTCCACTGTCCGCAACGCCGGAGGCGCGGGCGGCCGAGATCCAGCGGCCTGCGAGGCGCGACATCGCCCGCTCGCGCCGGACGATCGGAGCGAACCCGGAGCAGCCCGCGCCGGGAGATCCCTCGGGGCAGGCCACGCACGGCC
>JAEZXM010000427.1 GCA_023419875.1 Pseudomonadota bacterium
GGGGGCCGGGGGGGGGCGGGGGGCGGCCGCCCCCGCCCCCGCCTCCGGGCTCACGCTCGTCCCTGCCGCCCGGCGCGACCCGCGCGTCACGACGACCCACGGCACCGGCGAGCTCGTCCGCGCCGCGCTCGACGCCGGCCTGCGCCGGATCGTGCTGGGCCTCGGAGGGAGCGCCACGAACGACGCCGGTGCGGGCCTGCTCCGCGCGCTCGGGGTCCGATTCCTCGACGCGTCGGGACGAGACCTCCCTGACGGCGGCGCCGCGCTCGCGCGCCTCGCGGCAATCGACGCCTCCGGCCTCGACCCGCGGCTCGCCGCGTGCGAGCTCCTCGTCGCGTGCGACGTCGAGAACCCGCTCACCGGACCCCGCGGCGCGTCGGCCGTCTTCGGCCCGCAGAAGGGCGCGATGCCGGAGGCCGTCCGCGAGCTCGATGCCGCGCTGGCGCGCTACGCCGAGGTCGCCGTGGCTACAACCGGACGGGACGTCGCGTCGCTGCCCGGCGCCGGAGCCGCCGGCGGGCTCGGCGCGGGTCTCCTCTTCTTCACGCCCGCACGAATCCTCCCCGGGATCGATCTCGTGCTCGCGGCGACGCGGTTCGACGACGCGCTCGTCGGAGCGGACCTGGTGCTCACCGGCGAGGGTCGCACCGACGCGCAGACGGCGATGGGAAAGGCGCCGGCCGGCGTCGCCGCCGCCGCGCGGGCGAAGGGCGTACCGGTCGTCTGCCTGTCGGGGAGCCTCGGTGAGGGTTGGGAGGCGGTGTTCGATGCAGGGATCGACGCGGTGGCCTGCATCGCCCCCGGGCCGCTGTCGCTGGAGGAGAGCATGAGCCAGGTGGCGGAGCTCGTGGAGGCAGGGGCTGCGCGGGTGTGCCGGACGGTGAAGGTGGGAGAGGGGATTCGGTCGAATCGCTGAGTGGGGCCGGAGAGAATCGAACTCTCACGAGATCGGACGATCCCCGAGGATTTTAAGTCCCATGCGTCTGCCAGTTCCGCCACGGCCCCGGCGCAAACTTACTACGGTTCGCATCCGTACGCGCTCGGTGTAGCCTCGGCGCATGGTGGAGCCCTCGCCCGAGAGCCTGATCATCGCCCACTACGAGCGGTACGACGAAGCTCGCCGCCTCGAGAGCGACATCGGGCCCCTCGAGGCGGCTCGAACCCGAGAGCTCATCCAGCGCTTCCTGCCCGCGGCACCCGCGGTCGTCCTCGACGATGGGGGCGCGGCGGGTGCGTACTCCCTCTGGCTCGCCAGCCTTGGCTACACGGTTCACCTTCTCGACGTCGTTCCGCGACATATCGAGCAGGCACTCGAGGCGAGTCGACGCGCGGGCTCGCCGGCCCTGGCGAGCGTCCAGGTCGGAGATGCTCGGGAGCTACCCTTCGACGCGTGCGAGATCGAGGGCGTGCTCCTCGCGGGGCCGCTCTACCATCTTGCTGAACGAGAAGAACGCCTCCGGGCCCTCGCCGAGGCACGTCGAGTGTTGCGACCTGGGGGCGTTCTTCTGGCGTTCGGAATCACCCGGTACGCCGGTCTCATCTACGGGATCACTCAGGGGCTGGTGTTCGACCCGGAGTACCTTCGGATGATCCGCGACGAGATCCGGACGGGAAGTCGCCAGAACCCACCCACCGGAGTGTTCACGTTGCCGAACGCGCATTTCCATCTGCCGGCGGAGCTTGCCCATGAGGTCGAGGACGCGGGCTTCAAGGTGGAAGCCGTGCTGGGAGTCCTTGGCCCGGCGTGGCTCGTACCGGATCTCGAAAGCGCCTGGGCAGATCCCGCACGACGCGAGGTTCTGCTCGAGGTCGCCAGACTGACCGAAGGCGAGCCCGTCCTCGGCCCACGCGTTCTCGTGGTGGGACGCGTTCCAGGGCATCGCTGACGTGGGACGCGCGGGGCGCCTCGGTGCACGGCTACTCCTCGAGCCGATCCAGGAGCATCTCGACTCGATAGGCTTGTCATCCGATCGCGGTCGCGCGAGCGCGAGAAGCACGCAGCGCTGGACCCGAGCCGTGGGTAGCACGCCTTGAAGCAACCATCTCCGGGCGAACACGAAACCCGGTATGCTCGTCGCATGCCCCGAGTGAAGGCCTGGGTGCGCGTGCTCGTCATGACCCTCGTCGCCGTCGTTGTGCTGCTCGTCGCGGCGTATTTCATCCAGGTCGCGATCCTGGAGCGGCGCCTCGTCGCCGAGGCCAACGCCATCATCGGTGCCGCCCGCCCGCGCCCGGTGCACGTGGACGCGCCTGTTCCCGGCACGTTTGGTGAAGCGCTGACCTTGCACCTGCCCGCGCTCGAAGAGGCGGGGCGCGCCTACACGGAGGACGAGACCGCGAAGGAGGTGCTCTCGGCCATCCTGCGTGGGGAGCGGCCGCTCGCCGATGTGCCTACCCGGGTCCTGACCGATCTCGATCAACTGAGCAGCGCCCTAGATGGCGTGCTGAGCGCGACGCATGCGGAGCAAGCCGATCTCGCGTCGGTCGTGGATGGCTTCGACCCCTCGCCGGGCACGACCGGGCTCGGCCTTCAGTACGCGGCGGCGCTGGCGGGACTCCGCATTCGAGCTGCGGTAGCGAAGGGCGACGCTGCTCGTGCAGCGGCGGAGTGCATGGATGGACTGGCGCTCGCCCGCGACGACGGCATCGCCGGCGGGCTCGTCGGGCGGATGGTGAGCGCAGCCATCGTGGATCGGCTCACCTTTCCGTGCGCGGAGGCGCTCACCGCCCTGCCTATGTCGCAGAGGCGCAAGGCGGTCTCCCGGCTGCGAACCCTTCGGGACGCGATACCTGGGCTGGACGCCATGATGCGGGAGGAGGCCGCCTGGATGCAGTTGATGATCCACGGCCCGGAGCTTTCACCGGCGCGCCTGGCGGAGCTTCGCCCGCGGCCGAAGCTGATCGCGGAGGACGCGCGCAGGAACCCGAACCCCCGCGCCAAGCGGATCGCCTACAGCATCGCCTGGCCGTTCACGCGGGCGAAGTACCGGGAGCTTGCGCATGCCGCAACCCTTCCCCCTGCCGAACGAGACGCGACCCTCGATGCGCTCCCTTCCGGAGCCAGCTGGTATGCGCCGGGGCCCTCCGCATTTCGGCGCTACTTCCGCCGCGCGGACAGCGCTCTCCAGGAGCTCGACCTCGTGGTACTCGCCGTCGGAGCAAAGACCTTCCGCGAAGACCACGGCGCATGGCCGACTACGCCCGCAGCCCTCGTGGAGGCCGGGCTTGTCACGCCAGCCGAACAGCAGCGCGCAGGTGCCGCGCGATTCGTCCCAACCGCGAATGGGGGCCTGGACCTCGGCCTGAAGCTGGTGCGGGCGAGCGACGAAGACCCGGAGGAGCGAATCGTGACCGTGCAGATCGCGCCATAGTCGGATGGTGCACGCGGGGTGATAAGCTGCGTCCGAGGGGGCCGCGTGAATCCAGAGTACGAACAGGCGTGGCGAGACCTGCGGCGGCGCGGGTGGGTGACGTGGTGGGTGTCCATCGCGTTCGGTGTCGCCGCGCTCCTCCACACGGGGCCGGACCGGTGGACGTACTCACCGTTCTTCTATCTGTGGGGGCTCACGGGTCTGCTTGGCGCGATCTGGGAGTTCCGTTTCAGGTGCCCCAGGTGCGGCGGACGCTTCCTGGGGCGCTTGACTTGGCGGGGGACGGTCTGCAAGCACTGCGACCTCCCACAGCCGAAGGACCCCGCACGCTGGCCGTACTTCCTCGCTCTGCTTGGTGCCGGTCTTGGCGGCGTGGCGGAGTACCTGTACATGAGCCCGGTACGGATCGGGGCGCTTGGTCCGAGGCCGGATGGCCCGGCACCTCGGTCGTGGTGGCTGCCTGGAGCATTCGCTGGTGCGCTCATCGGGCTTGGGCTTGCGTTGGTGCTGCGCCGAGTCCGCCAGCAGGGCAGCGCCGGGCAACCTCGGCGTGAACACTGAGATGGGCCCAGCCGCGGGTGCGCCGCGAGCTATCGCCCCGGACGTTCACCCGCGGGCGAGAATCCGTCTGCCCATTCTCTGCCCATTCTCCGTCCGAACCCGTCGCCCGCCCGCGACACCCCGCCCGGGCTCCAGCAGGAAAGCCGCTAACCCCAGCCCCCTCGTCGCCATTGACGTACAGTGACGCCACCCGCGACAAGGCTCCCCGTCTTTTGAGTCCCCTGCGTCTGCCAGTTCCGCCACACGGCCCCGGCGGTCAACTTACTACGGTGATGACCTCTCCGGCTGCCGTCGCGTGGGCGTGGCCGGGCTACACCCCGCCAGCAACCGGTACGCAGATGCGAACCCGCGCCTTGCCCTGCGGGTCGTCCGCGGGGTCGTTGAGGCAGACCTCGAGGCACGGGCGATCCGCGTCGAACTGGTAGCCGGAGCGGGGCATCCAGTCCCTCAGGATGATCCCGTAGCCGAACGGGATCCGATCCACCGTGTCGTAGAACTCGTGCACCGCATGGAGACCGCCCGCGAGCCGGCCGTACTCGACCGGGCCCGCCTTCTTCTCGAAGCCCACGGGCAAGGTCACGCACGCGCGAAACCTGCACTCCTCGGCGGGGACGGAGAACGGGTCGTCTTCCGGGATGCCGATGAAGGATTGCGCAGGGCCCGCAAGCCCTCGGGGAATCGCCCACGCCAGGAGCGCATCCCACGCGGATCGGGTCTCGAGGTAGCTCCCCTTCTTCGCGACGAACGCGATCTCCACCGGCGACATGTCCTTCAAGCTCACATTCATGCTCAGCACCTTTCTCTGGAACTCGGTGCCGGCAGCATGCTCGGGAGCGGCGCCGCGCTCCACCGGCGGCTTGCTCGAAACATCCTGAGGTTTGCTCTTCTTCGCCTTCCGGTAGGTACCGGGCGCGAGCCCGGTCCGTGCCTTGAAGGCGGCCTGAAACGCCGAGAGCGAGCCGTAGCCGCACGCGAACGCGACGTCCGCCACACGCTGCCCACCAAAGCGGAGGATCTCCGCCGCGCGCTCGATCCGCATCCGGGCCAGCTCCTCCATCGGGCTCACCCCGCGGTACGCCGAGAACAGGCGAGAGAAGTGGAACCGCGAGAGACAGGCGACCGCGGCGAGCCGATCGAGATCGATCGGCTCCGCGTAGTGCTCGGCGATGTAGCGCAACGCGCGCTCGACCCGCTCGGCCTGGTCGTCCATCACGGTTCCGGGCGCAACGTACTACGACCTGGTCACCACGCGTCAGGCGTCGGCGCGCTCGACAGCGCCCGCACCTCCGGGCCTCGCGATCCGCTCCTCGAGCTCCCGCACGAACACGCGCGCCTTCTCCCCGTTGGCGCCCGCGAAGACGGCCTTCAGCCGTTCGCCGCCGGGCAGCTCGATCCAGAGGACGAGGCGGTCGTCGCGCGGCGTGAGCGAGACGCCGGCGATCCGGTGCAGCGGGACGTAGTTCCAGGTGCCGCCGTACGGCGCGCCGCGCACCACGAACCGCTCCCGCGGCTCGGCGACGAGGATGAGCTCCCGGTCGGTCAGGATGGCGATGTGCGCCGGGCTGACGAGGCGGGTCAGCCTCCTCAGAATGGGCTTCCGGATGGCCGGCTGCACCAGGCTCCCCAGGACGTGCTCGCCGGGCAGGATCGAGCGGCGCGCGAAGTTCATGAACTTGTAGTGCTCGCCGGCGAGATAGGAGAACTTCTCCCGCTCGGCGGCGAGGTCCGCCTCGTCGGCCCGCGGCACCGCTCGGACCTTCTCGACGAATGGGTCGAAGAGGCGCTGGCTCACGGCGCTGTACTGGAAGGAGCACGAAGCGAGCTTCCCGCCGGCGATGCCGCTCAGCTGGAGCCACGATCGGAGGAGCGCGTTCCCGACCTGGACGTAGTTCACATCCGCCGTGGCAAACCTCGTCACCCGCAGCCCCCTGGCGCGGCGCTCGACCACGTTGATCTCCGACCCGAGGAGGCACAGCACCTTCGGCTCCTGCCGGTGCAGAAAGCCCTCGAACGAAGGCGTGAGCACGCTGTACGGAAACTCGCCCGGCGCGAGGGAGAGGCCGGCGTAGAACTCACGGAACGCGACCGGCACCTCGCCCGGCTCCCGCAAGTGCGTCGCCCACGATCCCCTCGTCTGCTCGGCAGCGGAGAGGAGGCGGGGACGAGCGGAAGCGACCTTCTTCGAAGGAGCCGCGAGGGTGGCCATGCGGTCCGCCTTTCGGTTCGACGGAGAGGAGGCTCCCACTTCGGGCGGCGAGGGGCAAGGGCCGCGGAGGCCCGGCCCGGAGCTCACCCCGGCACGCCCTCGTCGCTGGCCCGCGCCACGAGCTCGATCGGCCAGCGCTCCTGGATCGGCGGCTCCTTGCGCCCGGCGTGGCGCGCCTCCAGCCGACCCAGGAGCGCCTCGGCGAGCCGCTGTCCGAGGGGGCGGAGAGCGATCCGGAACCCGGTGAGCTGGGGCGACAGGTACTCGGCGAGCTCGCCGGTGAGCACGCCACCGGAGACGGCGAGATCGCGGCCGGGCCGGAGGCCCAGCTCGGAGAGGCGGCGGTAGGCGCCGATCGCCATGCAGTCGCTCTGGAAGAGGATGGCGGTGGGCTGGGCCAACGACGGCGCGGAGAGCGCCGCGTCGGTGATCCGGTAGCCGCCGCGCTCCGAGAGGTCGCCCCGGTACACGAGCCGCTCGGGTGCGGGCAGCCCGCGCCCCTGCATCGCGCGGCGCCACGCGCGCAGGTAGACGTGGCCCTGCATGGCGTCGTCGGCGGGGACGCCGATCGCGATCCGCCGGTGGCCGAACCCCACGAGCCGCGCCACCGCCGCCTCGGCGCCGGCCTCGAAGTCCAGATCCACCCACGCGTGCGCCCCGCCCGTCCGTCTGCGTCCGAAGGCGACGAACGGAAACCCTTTCTCGGCGACGTACGCGAGCCGCGGATCGTCGCGGCGCGTGCCGGCGAGGATCAGTCCGTCCACCGCGCGGCGCTCCACCATCCGCCGGACCTGCCCGAGCTCGGTCTCGTCGGAGCGCCCCTGCACGAGGACGAGATCCACCGACTCCGGGGCGAGCACGGACTGGATGCCCTCGGCGAGCGGGAAGAAGAGCGAGAGCGTGTAGCTCTCCTCAGGCCCCTTCGCCGGCAGCAAGAGGCCGACGGTGCCCGACCGTCCCTGGCGAAGGCT
>JAEZXM010000045.1 GCA_023419875.1 Pseudomonadota bacterium
CCGGAGCGCCGGAGCCCGGCCCCCGCGCAGCGGTCGCCGAGGGCGCGCAACCCCAGCCAAACGAGGTCCGCGCGCGGAATGGACCACGAACAGCGGGCGCGGCACTGTTTGAGCTCGGCCACCACGCGAGCGCAGCGAGCGTGAAGTGGCCGAGCGAGTTTGCCGCGCCTCGCCCAGATGCGGTGCCCATCGCCGCGCGCGTGCCGCGATCCCGCCGCGCGCCCGAGGTAGCGAAGCGGGGGCCGGGCGGAGGCGCGGAGGCGGCGTACGCGGCCGGCTTTCGGAACGAGGGCCGCTCACCCTTCGACAGGCTCTGGGTGAGCGGACATGCTGCCCTTCCGCCCCGGCCCCGGCGGCACCGCCTGCCCCGCCTCGCCCCTCTTCACGATGTCCGCGAGGGCAGCGATGAAGTCGGGCCGCGTCCCGAGCGCCGGCACGCGCAGGTACGCCTCCGCGCCCGCCTTCTCCGCCGCTTCCTTCGCGAGGATGTCCATGTCGTAGAGCGTCTCGAGGTGCTCGGAGACGAAGGCCGCCGGGACGACGACGATGACCTTCCCGGGCCCGTTCGCCGCGAGGAACTCGTTCGTGTCCGGGCCGAGCCACTTCGCGGGGCCGACGCGGCTCTGGTACGTCACCTGATAGGGCACCTTTCCCGCGAGGCGCGCCGTCTCCCGCGCGGAGATCTCGACGTAGGTCGGATAGGGGTCGCCCTTCCGCACCTGGCTCATCGGCAGGCCGTGGGCGCTGAAGACGACGAGCAGCTTCTCCCGCTGGCCCGGGGTGAGCTGCGCGAGCGTCTCGCGGAGCGCGTTCGCCGACGCCTGGAGGTACCCCTCGTGATCGTGCCAGGTGCAGATCTCGACGATGGGGCCGCGCTCGGCGGGCCAGCGGCGGCGGAGCTCGAGGAGCGAGCTCCTGGTGGTCGCGTTCGCGTACTGCGGATAGAGCGGGAGCGCGATCGCCCGGGTCGCACCGGCGGCGAGCGCGTCGCGCACGCCCTCGACGGTGTTCGGGTGGCCGCAGCGCATCGCCAGGTGGCAGCGGTAGCCGGGCCCGAGCACCGCCTCGAGCGCCCGCGCCTGGGCCTCCGTCCCCTCGACGAGCGGCGATCGGCCGCCGATGAGCGCGTACTTCTCCGCCGAGGACGGCGCGCGGAAGTGCGAGACGAGCTTCGCGAACAGCGGCCGGAGCGGGCCGAACGGCGCGGTCACCACCAGCGGATCGGCGAACAGCTCGTAGAGGTACGACTCGACCTCCTCGAGATTCCGCGGGCCGCCGAGGTTCATCAGGAAGACGGCCGTATGGGCCATGGTCACACCGTCCGCGAGAACTGGGGCCTGGTCTTCGGCTTCTTGAGGTACGCGTCGAGCAGCATCGCCACGTTCCGCACCAGGAGCTGCCCGAGCGGCGTCACCCGGAGCACGTCCCCCTCGAGCGTCACCAGGCCGTCCGCCTCCATCTCGCGTGCGCCGGCGAGGTCCTTCTCCAGGGCCGCGCGCGCTTCGCGGCCGAAGCGCGCCTCGACCTCGCGAAGGTCGAGCCGGAGCTGGCACATCACCTGGTTGATCGCGTGGCGGCGGAGCTGGTCGTCCGGCGAGAGTGCCGCGCCGCGCTCGATCGGCAGCCGCCCGGCCTCGATCGCCGGGGCCCAGTCCTTGAGCCGGTGCGCGTTCTGCGCGTACGCGCCGCCCACGTCGGAGATCGCGGTCATGCCGAAGGCCACCGTGTCGTGGGCCGGACGCACCGTGTAGCCCTGGAAGTTCCGGAAGAGCGTCCCGTCGCGCTGGGCGCGGGCGAGCTCGTCCGACTCGAGCGCGAAGTGGTCGAGGCCGATGAGCCGGTAGCCGGCCTTCGTGAACGTCTCCACCGCGGCGAGGAACAGCTCCACCCGGAGCTGCGTCCCGGGCAGCGCCTCCTGCGGGAGGAGGCGCTGGTGGGGCTTCAGCCACGGCACGTACGCGAAGCCGAACACCGCCATCCGGTCCGGCCGGATGTGGAGAATGCGCTCCAGCGTGTGCTGCCACGTCTCCGGCGTCTGGTAGGGCAGGCCGTAGATGAGGTCGAGGTTCACGCCGTGGAACCCGTTCTCCCGCGCCGCCCGGACCAGGTCCGCGGTCTCCTCCTCGCTCTGGATCCGCTGCACCGTCTCCTGGACCTTGGGATCGAAGTCCTGCACGCCCATCGAGATCCGGTTGAACCCGAGACGGGCGAGCGTCTCGATCTGGGAGCGTGAGGTGACCGCGGGATCGACCTCGATGGCGAGCTCCGCGTCCTTCGCGAAGGTGAAGTGGCGCGACAGGATGGCGTGGCACCGCGCGAGCTGCTTCTCGTCGAGGAAGGTCGGGGTGCCGCCTCCCCAGTGGAGCTGGGTCGCGGTCCGCCGCGAGGGGAGCCGCGCCGCGACGAGCGCCACCTCCTTCTCGAGCACGTCGAGGTAGGAGTCGGGCCGGGAGCGGTCGTGCGTGGCGATGACGTTGCACCCGCAGAACCGGCACATCTCCCGGCAGAACGGCAGGTGCACGTAGATCGAGAGCGGCCCCCCCTGTTGCTCCGCCAGGGCGAGGTGCTCGAGGTAGCGCGCCTCGCCGAACTCCGGGCTCCACTCCGGCGCGGTGGGGTAGCTCGTGTAGCGCGGGCCGGGGCGGTCGTACTTGCGGACGAGGTCGCCGGGAGGGATCTGCATCGTCTATTCGCCCCAGGTGAACTGGTGGACCGCCTCCACGACCGCCTTCACCGTCTCCGGCGGCGTCCCGACCTGCACGCCGTGGCCGAGGTTGAAGATGTAACCCGGCTCACGCCCCGCCGCCCGCAGCAGGGCGCGCGCGCGGGCGACCGCAGTCTCGACCGGGCCCAGCAGGAGCGTCGAGTCGAGGTTGCCCTGGATCGCCACCTCCGGGGCCAGCCCGCGCGCCTCCGCGATGGGGATGCGCCAGTCCACCGAGAGGACGTCGAACCCGAGCGCCGCGAGCGCGCGGAGGTGGCTCGACGTGCCCGTCGAGAAGAGGATGCCCGGCACCCCGGTGCGGCGGATGGCGTCCGCGATCCGCGAAAGGTACGGGAAGCTGAACTCCTCCAGGTCCTCGCGCGCCAGCTCCCCGAGCCAGCTCTCGAACACCTGGAGCGCCTCGGCGCCCGCCGCGGCCTGCGCCTCGAGCTGGACGATCGCCGCGCGGGTGAGCTTCCCGAAGAGCGCGTGCGCTGCGTCCGGCTCGGCCCAGAGCATCGTCTTGGCGCGCGTGAACCCCTGCGACCCCCCCTCGACGACGTAGGACGCGACCGTGAAGGGGCCTCCCACGAACCCGATGAGCGGCACCCGTCCGGCGAGCGCCCGCCGGGTCGTGCGGATGCCCTCCGCCACGAACGGGAGGTCCCGCGCCGGGTCCGGGATCCGCAACGCGTCGACGTCGGCCCGGGTCCGGACCGGGTTGGCGATCTTCGGCCCCCCGTCGCCCTTCCCCTTCTCGCCGCTCCGGAAGGAGAGCTCGAGCCCCATCGCCGGGAGGTGGACGAGGATGTCCGAGAAGAGGATCGCGGCGTCGAAGCCGAGCTCGTCGATGGGGGCCACGGTCACCCGCGCGAGCAGCTCCGGAGAGCGACACAGCTCGAGGAAACCGACCTCCTGGCGCACGGCGCGGTACGAGGGCTGGTAGCGGCCCGCCTGACGCATCATCCAGACCGGCACGCGATCGACGGGCTCCCGGCGGCACGCGGCGAGGAAGCGGTGGGTGGTGGGCATCGGCGAGGGATTCTACAGCGCGGCCCGGACCTGCGCCGCCGAGACGCCCGCGACCCGGACGGTCTTCCGGCGTCCGGTTTCCCCACGCAGGATCACGACGTCCGCTCTGCGCACGCCGAGCGTGCGCGCCAGGAACTCGACCAGCGCGAGGTTGGCCTCGCCGTCCACGGGCGGGGCCGCGAGCTGGAGCTTGAGCCTGCCGTCGTGCTCCCCCACCGCGCGGGTGCGCGACGCGCGGGGCTGGACGAGGAGCTCGAGCACCACCGCGCCGCCCTCGTCGCGGGCCCAGGGCATCGGCTACTTCACCCCGAGCAGGACGACCTTGGCCCGGTCGGCCTTCTCGATCATGCGGTCGAGATCCATCACCAGGGTCCCGCCGGCCTCGACCGCGAGCACCCGCCCCTTCGCGGCGGCGAGCGACTCGACCGTGTCCGGCCCCACCGCGGGCAGGTCGAACCGGCGGTCCTGGTGCGGCTTCACCGCCTTCACCACCACGAAGCCACCCGACGCGGCGAGCTCGCCGCCCCGCCGGATGCAGGCATCCGTCCCCTCGAGCGCCTCCACCGCCAGCGCCACCCGGTCCTTCACCACCACCGTCTGGCCGAGGTCGAGGCGGCCGATCCCGCGCGCCAGCTCGAGGCCGTAGCGCGCGTCGGCGAGCTCGTCGTCGGAGGGCCGGTGCTTCCCGAGCACGCCCTCGGGCGCGAGCCGGTCCTGGAGGAAGGGCGTCGGGTCGGTGATGGGAACGCCCTCCTCCTCGAGGAAGCGGGCGATGGCGCGGAGCAGGTTGTCGTCCGAGCGGATCGCGATCCGGGCGAGCACCTTCAGGCCCGTGGCGTCCAGCATGGCGTCGGCGAAGAAGCGGCGTTTGGTGATCGCCCCGAGCATCACGCTCTGCGTGGCGCCGCCGGCCCGGAGCGCCTCGAGCACGTGGCCGAGCTGCCCCAGCTTCACCCAGGTGAGCGCGTCCACCGTCTGCTCCAGCGCCGGGTCGGTCTCGTTCCGGTGCGCGACCGCGACCACGCGGTGGCCGGCGCGCCGCGCGCTCTCGGCGAAGAGGATCGGGAAGCGCCCGCCGCCCGCGATGAGCCCGATGGTCGGCATGCGCTACCGCGTGATGCCCCGCTGCGAGCCCTTGAGGAAGTCGATGAAGTGATCGATCTCGGGGTAGCCGTTGAGCTCCGCGGAGAGCTCGGCGATGGCCTCGGCGAGCCCGAGGTTCGAGCGGAAGACGATCTTGTAGGCCTGCTTCACGCGGCCGATCTGCTCGTCGGCCATACCCGCGCGCTGCATGCCGATCGCGTTCACGCCGGCGAGCTCGGCGCGGGCGCCGGACACGGTGCAGAACGGGGCCACGTCCATGCCCACGCCCGTCATCCCGCCCACGAAGGCGAAGCGGCCGATCCGGCAGAACTGGTGGATCGCCGAGACGCCGCCGACGTGCACGTGGTCCTCGATGAGCACGTGGCCGGCGATGGCCACCGAGTTGGCGATGATCGCCCCGTCGCCGATCCGGCAGTCGTGGCCCACGTGGCTGTTGGCCATGAACAGGCCGCCGTTGCCGATGCGGGTCACGCCGCCGCCGCCGCCGGTGCCGAGGGAGACGGTGGTGAACTCGCGAAAGGTGTTCCGGTCGCCGATCTCGAGCGCCGTGTCCTCGCCCCGGTACTTGAGGTCCTGGGGCACGCCCCCGAGGACCGCGTGCGCGAAGATGCGGTTGTTCGCGCCGATCGTGGTCCGTCCGCCGATGACGGCATGCGGCCCGACGGCGTTGCCGGGGCCCAGACGGACCGCCGGGCCGATGACCGCGTAGGGCCCGATCTCGCAGCTCGGGTCGATCACCGCGCCCGGCTCGACGACCGCGCTCGGGTGGATGGCCATGTTACGGCTTCTCCGGGTCGGCCAGCATCGCCAGGTAGTCTGCCTCCGCGGCGACCTGGCCGTCCACCCGGGCCGTTCCCCGGGTCTTCCAGACGGCCCCCTTGTGCTTCACCACCTGCACCTCGAGCTCCAGCCGGTCGCCCGGTACGACCGTGCGGCGGAACCGGGCGCCGTCGATGCCCATGAGGTAGGTGACCATGCTCTTCACCTCGTCCTGAGGCAGGTCGAGGATCGCGAGGAGCGCGGCCGCCTGGGCCATCGCCTCGAGCACGAGGACGCCGGGCATCACCGGGTGCCCGGGGAAGTGGCCCACGAAGAACGGCTCCCCCATGGTCACGTTCTTCCAGGCGAGCAGCCGTTTCCCCCTCTCGTGCTCCACCACCCGGTCCACGAGGAGGAACGGAGGGCGGTGCGGGAGGAGCTTCTGGATGGCCTCGACGTCGAGTGTGGTCGGCGCCGCGGCGCCTGCGGTCTCGCTCATGAACCCCTCTTGGCCGCGGCGGCCTGGAGCTGCGCGACCTCCTTGCGCAGTCGGACGAGCTCACGGCGCATCTCGGCGAGCTTCTCGAGCGCGGCCACCGCCTTGAGCCACTCGACGTGAGGCTGCGCCGGCGAGCCGGACCAGACCTCGCCCGGCCCGATGTCCTCCATCACCCCGGACTGGGCGCCAATCTTCACGCCGTCGCCGAGGGTGAGGTGCCCGATCACGCCGACCTGGCCACCCATGACCACGCCCATCCCGAGCTTGGTCGACCCGGCGATGCCCGCCTGCGCCACGAGGATGGAGAGCGGCCCGACCTCGACGTTGTGGGCGATCTGAACGAGGTTGTCGATCTTGGCGCCGCGGCCGATGCGCGTGACGCCCAGGGCCGCGCGGTCGATGCAGGTGCCGGCGCCGATCTCGACGTCGTCCTCGACCACCACGATCCCGACCTGCGGGAACTTGTAGTGGCGCGGGCCCGCCCCCTCGCCCTCGGGATCAAAGGCGAAGCCGAACCCGTCCGAGCCGATCACCGCGCCGGGCTGGACGATCACCCGGTCGCCGAGCACGCACCGCTCGCGCACCACCGCCCCGGGGTGGAGGAGGCAGTCCGCGCCCACACGGACCCCGTCGCCGAGGTGCACACCCGGGCCCACGATGGTCCGCGGGCCGACCTCGGCCTCCGCTCCCACCGAGGCGAGCGCCGCCACCTGCGCCGACGGATGGACGCGGGCCGCAGGGTTTATCACCGCCGAGGGCGCGACCCCGGGCAGCGCGGCCGGCGGCGGGTGGAAGAGGGTCGTGATCTTGGCGAATGCGAGGTAGGCGTTGCGGATGCGCAGCACCGTCCGGCCCTGCGCCACCTTCTCCCCGGGCTCGACCACCACCGCGCCGGCCCGCGAGGCCTCGAAGGCGGCCCGGTACTTACGATTGGAGAAGAAGGAGACGTGCTCCGGCCCGGCGTTCTCGAGGGCGGCCACGCCCGCGAGGCGCAGGGACCCGTCCCCGTCCACCGCCCCGCCCACCCGCTCGGCGAGCTCCGCGAGCGTGAAGGTCACGGCGGCTCCTACTTGGTGCCTGCCGCCGGCTTGGTGCCCGACTTCGCGCCCGCGGGCTTCGCCCCGGCCTTGGCCGGGTACTTGAGGTTGTACTTGCGGATCACCTCGCCGGTGAGGTCCAGGTTGTTGTTGGCCCAGATGACCGCTGGCCGGTCGAGCACGATGTCGATGTTCCCCGCCTCGGCGACCTCCTTCACGAGCTGACGGAGCTTGGCGCCGACGGCCTTCGAGGCCTCCTGCTCCTTGGTCGCGAACTCCTTCTGGAGCTGCATGAAGGTCTGCTCCAGGTCCTGCGCGGTCTTCTGCAGCTCGTTCGCCTTGGCCTTCTTGGCCTCCTCGTTCATCAGCGACGCCTGCTTCTCGAAGTCGGCGTACATGTCCTTCAGCGCCTTCTGCTTGGCGTCGAGCTGCTTCTGCTTCTCCTCCATCTCCTTCTTGAGTCCGGCGACGATGATCTTGCCCTCGTCACACTCGACCCCGGCCTTCTGGAAGTCGATGTACGCGATGCGGATCTCCGCGGCCCGCGCGGCGGGCGCGAGGAGGACGGCGGCGAGGACGGCGGCGGCTTTGCGCATGTGTACCTCCGAATTCTGCGTGGCTAGAAGAAGTTGCCGATGGTGAACTGGAAGTCGAGCGGCTCGTCGATGTTCTCGCCGAGCGCATTCTTCCGACGGTCGAGGGGGATGCCCCACTCGAAACGGAGCGGGCCGAGCGGGCTCAGCCAGCGGAACCCGAGGCCCACGGACTTGTACAGGTTGAACGAGACGCGCGGGTCCCTGTAGCTGCCGGCGGGGAAGGCGTTGCCGGCGTCGAAGAACACCACCCCGCGGATGCCCGCCTTCTCGGCGAGCGGGAACTCGGCCTCGAGGTTCAGGATCAACTGCTGGTATCCCTCGCCGTTGATGGTGCAGACCTCGGAGTACGGCGAGCTGTTGCAGGCCTGGACGCCCGGCGGAGCGATCGAGTTGATGGTGTACCCGCGGATCGAGTTCACCCCGCCGAGGAAGTAGAGCTCGGAGAGAGGCACGCCGGACGAGGTGAGCGACTGGAGCCATCCCATGTTCAACCGCGCCCGGCCGACGATCCCCCTCCAGAGCGGCTGATAGCCGCGGAGCTCGAGCGTATAGCGGTTGAACAGGTTCACGTCCCGGCCGAACAACCAGTCGGGCGAGAGCCAGCTCGGCGCGGTCTCGAAGGACGCGGAGGCGTACCACCCGTCGCTGGGCGTGATCCGGTTGTTGCGCCGGTCGGCGACGAGCCTCAACCGGAGGGAGCTCGTGTTCCCGGATCCGCTCGCGCGCGCGAGCTCGACCTCGTTGTTGGTGGCGACGCTCACCTGCTCGTCGGTGTACGTGGCGAAGAGGCGGACGTCCTCGAGCTTCGCGAACGGGCGCCAGTACCGGCCCAGCCCGGCGAGCTCGTACCCCCAGGTGAGCGAGCCGCCCACGGCGCTGCGGGTGAAGGCGGAGTACTCCGTCTGGTTGGCGTACACGTCGAAGGAGAAGGTCCAGCGCGTGTCCAGGAAGTAGGGCTCCTCGAAGCTGATCTGGCCGAGCTGCCGGACCGACGACCACTGGAGCTGCAGCGTGAGGCTGTTGCCCCAGCCGAGGAAGTTCTGCTGGGAGATCTGCCCGGTGAGGACGAAGTTCTCGGACGAGGAGTAGCCCGCGCCGACCTGGAAGCTGCCCGTGGGCCGCTCCTTCACCGTGACGACGATGTCCATCGTGTCGGGCGAGCGGCGGGTCTGGGCGATGTCCACCGTCTCGAAGTAGCCGAGCGCCATGACCCGGTCCTTCGAGGACTTGAACCCCGTCCCGCTGAACAGCTCGCCCTCGTACACGCGCAGCTCGCGCCGGATGACCTTGTCGCGGGTCTTCTGGTTGCCGACGATGTCGATGCGGCCGATCCGCACGAGCTGCCCGGGCTGGACGTCGAGCTCGATGTCCACGCGCCGGGTGTCCGGGTGAGGGCGCGTCCGGGGCTCCACGTTCACGTACGCGTAGCCCATGTCCCGGTACACGTCCTGGACCGCCATGAGCGTGGCGGCCACCCGGGAGCGGACGAAACGTTCGCCGGTCTTGATCTGGAGCGCCTTCTTGAGCTTCGCCTGCTGGTCGAGGAGCTCGCCCGAGAAGGAGACCTGGCCGATGTCGTACTGCTGGCCCTCGACGATCGGGATCGTGATGAAGATGTAGCGCCGGTCCGCCGAGAGCTGGACGGAGGGCTTCCCGACCTTCACCTCCACGAAGCCTCGTTCCAGGTAGAGCGTCTGGACGGCCTGGACGTCGACCTCCAGCGCCTCCTCGCGGAAGGTGCCGCCCGCCGACCACGGGAGGAGACCGCCCTCCCGGTTGGCCAGGTACGGCACCAGGTCCTCGCGCGGAACGCGGTCGTTCCCGACGAAGCGGAGCTCCTTGATCTCCACCTTGGCGTGCTCGTTCACCTCGTAGGTGACGTCGACCTGGTTGTCGGGCGCCTCCGCCGTCTTCAACCTCACCTCGGCGAGGAAGTATCCCTCGCCGGAGTACTTGCCCTGGATCGCGCGGACGTCCTTTTCCGCGACCGCCCGGTCGAAGACCGCGTTGGGCTTGAGCGTGACCGCGTCCTCCAGGGTGTCGTCGGACAGCTCCTCGTTCCCGACGAGCTTCACCTCGCGGACCGTGGGGCGCTCGCGGACCCGGAAGACGACCACCGGGTTGGACGGCGATCCCTCGAGCTCGACCGCGACGTCCGCCAGGGAGCCGACCTTCATCGCCGCCTGGATGTCCGCGTCCACCTGGTCGAGGTCGAGCGGCGTGCCGGCCCGGGTCTTGATGGCGGCGCGGACCGCGGCGGGATCGGTCCGGCGGGTACCCTCGATCCGCACCTCCTTCACAACCACGTCGGCGGCGCGGCCCGCGCCCGGGGCGACGAGGAGCGCTGCCAGGAGCCCCAGGAGCGTCTTTCGGAGGGTCGCCACGGAGCCGGGGAATCTAGACCGGGGGCCGGAAAAGCTCAAACGGGATCGTCCGGTGGCGCGATCGCGGGCCGCCTCCGGCGAAACGGCCGGCGTGCTCACACGAACCGTCCCTGGTCGAGCCGCAGCCGGCGCGGGAGCGCGCCCGCGAGCCGCTCGTTGTGGGTGACCACCACCGCCGTGACGCCGGTGTGCGCGTTCAGCTCGACGAGGAGCTGGTGGATCCCCTCGGCGGTCTGCGGGTCGAGGTTCCCGGTGGGCTCGTCGGCGAGGAGAAGCCGGGGGGAGAGGCAGAGGGCGCGCGCGATCGCCACGCGCTGCTGCTCGCCGCCGGAGAGCTCGCCGGGGCGGTGGCCGGCGCGATCGGCGAGGCCCACGAGTCCGAGCACCTCCGCGGCCCGGCGCCGGGCCGGGTCGCGCGGCGTGCGGCGGATGAGCGCCGGCATCATCACGTTCTCGAGCGCGGTGAACTCGGGCAACAGGTGGTGGCTCTGAAACACGAACCCTACGGTCTCGTTCCGGAACCGGGCGCGCTCGTCCTCGTCGTTGTCGAAGACGTCGCGCCCCTCGAAGAGGATCCGGCCGCGGGTGGGGACGTCGAGCGTGCCGAGGAGGTGGAGCAAGGTGCTCTTGCCGGCGCCGGAAGGGCCGGTGAGCGCGACCAGCTCGCCCGCTGCGATCTCCGCGTCGAGGCCGCGGAGCACCTCGAGCCGGCGCTCGCCGGTGAGATAGGCCTTCTCGAGGCCCTCGATGCGCACGAGCGGGACCGGCATCACTCGCTCCGGAGGCCGTCCACCGGGTGGAGGCGGGCCGCCTTGTGGGCGGGGTAGAGGGTGGCGAGGTACGAGAGGATCACCGCGCCGAGCGCGACGAGCGCGATCTGGACGCCGTCCATGAGCACCGGCAGGCTCGTGATGTAATAGATCTCCGGGTTGAGCGGGATCTGCTCGTCGATGGCGAGGCAGGTGCGCACCCCGAGGGCGACGCCGAAGAGCGCCCCCAGCCCACCGATCGCCAATCCCTGCAGCACGAAGATCCGCATGATGCTGGGGACGCTCGCCCCCATCGACTTGAGCACCGCGATCTCCCGGCGCCTCTCCAGCACCATCATGATGAGGGTGGCGATGATGGTGAACGTGGCCAGCCAGACGAGGAACCCCATCACCACCGCCATCACCACCTTCTCCTGCTGGAGGGCGGCGAAGAGCGACCGGTTCATCTCACTCCAGTCGCGGGCGTAGTAGGGCCATCCGCGCAGCGCGAACACCACGCGGTCCATCACCGCGCGCGCCGCCTCCGGCTCGGCGAGCTTCACCTCGAGGCCGGTCGCGGAGCTCGCGCCGAAGAACCGCTGCGCCTCCCCGAGATCGACGTAGGCGAACTTGGTGTCGTACTCGTACATCCCGCTGTAGAAGATCCCGGCGACGCGGAACGACCGGCTCTTGGGCTGCGGCCCGGTGGGCCCGAGGTCGCCGAACGGCGAGAGCACGTTCACCGGGTCGCCGACCCCCACCCGCAGGGAGCTCGCGAGCCCTCGGCCGAGCAGGATCCCCGGCAGCACTCGAGCCCGGGGCCGCTCCGTGGAATCCTCCTCACCGCGACGCGCGGGGATCTCCGCCGGCGCGGCGATCCACTCGAGGTTCCCCATCTCCATGCTCTGCGGCAGGTCGATGACGGTCCCGACGGTCTCGGGGTCGATGCCCTTCAGGATCGCGCCGGTCAGGTTCTGGCCGGAGGAGAGCATGACCTCCTGGTAGAGGAACGGCGTCGCGCTCACCACGCCCTTCACCTCGAGCGTCTTCCGCCGGACCAACTTCCAGTCGCCGAAGTCGTCCTGGCCGTACGACAGGACCACCCCGTGGGCGGTGTGGCCGAGGATCTTGCGCTTGAGGTCGGCACTGAACCCGCTCATCACCGAGAGCACCACGATGACCGCGCACACGCCGATCGCCACCGCGGCGATGGAGATGAGCGTCATGAGCATCGTCGACGGCATCCGGTCGGTCTTGATGAGCTCGCCGCGGACGTGGGCCCGACGCTCCAGCGCCGCCCGCACGTACTCCCAGGCGAGGAGGGCGAGGACCCCGGCGACGGACACGTACCACCGGATCAAGGCGGCCGCCCCGAGGGCGGCGAGGATCGCCAGGACCTGACCGATGCGGAGGTGGCTCCGGGCGATGTAGCGCTCGTAGGAGAAGGAGAGGTCGAGCGTGCCGGTCCCTGCGAGGAGGAACGCGAGCGATGTCCCGAGGAACACGGCCAGCAGCGCGAGGACGCCGATCCCGGCGAGCGCGAGGGCCATGACGAGCGGCCCCTGGCGCGCGAGCTCCGCCAGGAGCGGGGGTGGCGCTTCGAGCGAACGCCAGACGAGCAGAGCCGTGCACGCCACCCAGCTCAGCGCGGCGGCCGTGAGCTCGAAGCCCGCAAGCCTGCGCCCGGCCCAGCCTCCGAGCGCGCCCAGGAGCATCGCGACGGCGGCCGAGGCGCCCACCGTGAGCCCGAGGGCGAGCGGCGTGGCGAGGCCCAGCCGGCTCGCGAAGAAGGCGTGCGCCACCGGCAGCAGCGCCAGCGCGCCGAGCATGCCCGCGGTCACGAGGATGAAGGCCCACGGGTGGAACACGGGCGGTGCCGGATGACCCGCCTGCGGCGCACGCGGGCCGGGCGCCGCGCCGACGGACACGGCCGGCGTGGACACGGGCGCGCTCTTCGGCGTGGGCTCGCTCACGTGTCTCGGCTCTTGAGGAGCGGGAACAGGATCACGTCGCGGATGGACGGCGAGTCGGTGAGGAGCATGGTGAGCCGGTCGATGCCGATCCCCTCGCCCGCCGTCGGCGGCATCCCGAGCTCGAGCGCCCGCACGAAGTCCTCGTCGTACGGCATCGCCTCCTGGTCGCCCGCGGCCCGGGCCTTCACCTGCGCCTCGAAGCGGGCGCGCTGGTCGGCCGGGTCGTTCAGCTCGGAGAAGGCGTTCGCGACCTCCATCCCGGCGACGAACAGCTCGAACCGGTCCACGAGCCGCGGGTCCGCGTCGCGGCGGCGCGAGAGCGGGCTCGTCTCGAGCGGGAAGTCCACCACGAAGGCTGGCCGATCGCTGGGAAGCCGGGGCTCGCCGAACACCTCGAAGGCGAGCGCGATCGCCTCGCCCGGCGACCTCTTCGCCGCCTGCTCCAGCTTCCAGGCGTCCTCGGAGTCGTTCTCGCGGGCGGCCGCGGCTCCCAGCGCCTCGGCGAGCCCCCGGCCGGCGAGCGCGTCCTCGGGCGAGAGGCCGAGCGCGCGGGCGCCCACCTCGAGCAAGGAGACACGCGGATACGGCGGGGTGAGGTCGATGGCCTGGCCCTGGAAGGTCACCACCGGCCCGCCCGCCACATCCTTCGCGAGCCCGTGGAGGAGCTCCTCCGTGAGCCGGATGAGGTCCTCGTGGGTGGCGTACGCCTCGTAGAACTCGATCGAGGTGAACTCCGGGTTGTGGCGCCGATCGATCCCCTCGTTCCGGAAGATCCGCCCGATCTCGTAGACGCGATCGAAGCCGCCCACCACCAGCCGCTTGAGGTGCAGCTCGGTGGCGATGCGGAGCTTCAGGCCGAGGTCGAGCGCGTTGTGGTGCGTCTCGAACGGCCGCGCCGCGGCGCCGCCGGCCTCCTCCGGCTTGTGGAGCGTCGGCGTCTCGACCTCGAGGTAGCCGCGCCCGTCGAGGAAGCGGCGGATGCCGGAGACGATCCGGGCGCGCTTCCGGAAGACCTCGCGCACGCCGGGCGTCACCACCAGATCGACGTACCGCTGCCGGTACCGCTGCTCCACGTCGGTGAGGCCGTGCCACTTCTCCGGCAGCGGGCGGACGGACTTCGTGAGGATGGTGAACGACGACGCCTCGACCGTCAGCTCGCCCGTCTTGGTGCGCGTCGCGGGACCCTCGGCGGCGACGATGTCGCCCACGTCGAGGAGCTTCACCGCTTCGAAGTCGCGCTCGCAGAGGCGGTCCTTCTTCACCCACACCTGGATCTCACCCGCGCGATCGCGCACGCGGAGGAAGGCCGCCTTGCCGAAGGAGCGGACCGCCAGGACCCGCCCGGCGACCGACCAGCTCCCGGGGTCCTTGGCGATCTCCTCGGCCGGCTGCTCGCCGTACCGGGCGGCCAGATCCGCGGTGACGTGGCGCGGCGTTTGGCCGTTGCCGTAGGGGTTCACGCCGAGGGCGCGCAGCGCCTCGGCCTTCTTCAGGCGCTGCGCGATGATCTCTCGCTCGGTGGTGCCCAGGTCGTCGGCCATCGTGTCGGATCCCGCGGGATCTCCAGGGAAAAGGTGCGGCGAGGCTAGTCGGGCCCGCGGGGGCCGTCAACGCGAGAACGCGGGGGAGGGGCGAGCGCTTCCCGGCGCCTCACCTCGGCGCGTACACCCCGTAGTCGATCTCCGGAAACAGGTTGTCCGCCGCCTCGACCTCGGCGAGCCAGGCGGCATCGATCGCTCCGGCCCGGAGCTGATCGTGCAGCCGCGTGAACCGGAGCACGTGCTCCTTGGTGCGCCGGATCGCGTAGTCCACCATCGTCCCGGTCTTCATGATGAACGCCCAGTCCGAGGACTGCGCGAGCAGGAGCTCCCGCGCGGCCTGGTTGAGCGCGCGGCGCCCGAGCGCGTCCGGGGTCCGGTGGTCGCGGGCGAGGGCGATCATCCGCTCGGCCGCCTTGTGCAGGTGCCGGTAGATCCAGTCGTTGGAGCCGTCCAGCCAGACGCCGGCGTATCCGCCCGCCCCCCAGGAGCACAGGGGCGGGGTCGCGAGCTGCTGCTCCGGGTTCTCACGCAGGTAGTCGCCGGGGGTGGCGAGCCGGAGCACCTTCGAGTCGGAGGCCACCTTCCGGACGAGCGTGTCGAGGAACAGCGGCCCCTCGTACCACCAGTGACCGTACAGATCGGCGTCGTACGGCGAGACGACGATGGGCTTGATGCCACCGGTCATTCCCATGCGGGCGGCGACGTGCGCGATCTGGCGCTCGCGGTCGCCGAGGAAGCTCGCGGCGTGGGCGCGGGCCCGGTCGCGAGCGCGCGCGGGATCGTACGGCTCCTTGTGCGCGGTCCGGCCGGTGATCCGGTGGTACTTGACCCCCACGTTCTTGCGTTGCCCGGTCCGCTGGATGTACGGCTTCACGTACTCGTAGTCGAGGTCCCATCCGATGTCCCGGTAGAACTCCCGGTAGTCGGGGTCGCCGGGGTAGCCCGATTCCGAGCTCCAGACCTGCGCGGAGGACTCGGGGTCGCGGCCGAACGCGGCCGGACCGGTGGGCGTGAAGATCGGCGCGAAGATGCCGTGTCGCGGGCGGGGCGTCGCGTCGGTGATCCCGTGCGTGTCGAGGAAGAAGTAGCGGAGGTTCGCCTCGGCGAGGAAGGCGTCGAGGCCGGGATAGTAGCCGCACTCCGGCAGCCAGATGCCGGCGGGATCGCGACCGAAGTGGCGGCGGTGGTGGGTGACCGCCACCTGGATCTGCGCTCGCACCGCCTCCGGGTGCTGCGCGAGGAGCGGCAGGAAGCCGTGCGTGGCGGCGCAGGTGACGATCTCGAGCCGGCCCGCGTCCTCCAGCCGCCGGAAGGCGGCGACGAGGTCGCGCCGGTAGCGGTCGTTGAAGAGCCGGCGCAGCTCGCGGAACTCGAGCTGGTAGTGGAGCGCGAGGCCGTGAAAGACCGGATCGCCGCGGGTGCGGTGGACCTCCCGCTGGCAGAGCTCCTCCAGCGACTCGAGCCGGCGGGCGTAGCGCGCCATGAGCAGCTCGTCCCGCAGCATCGCCACGAGCGGCGGCGTCATCGTGATCGAGATCCGGAACGGCACGCCCTCGTCGGTGAGGCGATCGAAGATCGCGAGGAGCGGCAGGTACGTCTCGCCGATCGCCTCGTAGAGCCAGTCCTCCTCGAGGAAGTCCTCGTGCTCCGGGTGGCGCACCCAGGGCAGGTGGGCGTGGAGGTGGAGCGCCACGAAGCCGAGCACGTCGGTCATGCCTGGCGCTCTCCCTCACCCTCGCCCCCCGGCCCGCCGGGAGACGAAGGCCGGAGCGCGCCGTGCCCGGCCTCCCCGTCGCCCCAGGACGAGAGCCGCGCCAGCTCGTCTCGCGCCTCGGGCGGGAGCTCCCCGCGGCGCCAGCCCGGCCCGACCGGCGGCCCCAGCGGCTGGTCCCAGGGAAGGCGAACGAAGAGGTCGTCCACGGTGGGTGAAGGCCCGTCCGCCGGCAGCTCGACTGCCGTCGACGCCGGCCCGAAACGCCGCTCGTGGCCGGCGCGGTCCACCACCCGAAGCTCGGCCCGGTAGGTGCGTCCCGCGTCCAGTCCGTGCACGTAGTACCCGCGCGACTCGAGCGCGAGCTCGGCCCGGTGGACCGGCTCCCAGCCCTCGCCCGCGCGCGCGTACACCCGGAGCTCCACCCCGCCGCCATCGTCATCGAGATCCCGGAAGGCCTCGCGGAGCGTGGCCTCGGCGTGGTCCCAGTAGACGAAGAGCGAGTGCGGATCGCGGGGCAGGACGACGAGGGCGTCCTCGCCGTAGCTCGAGGGGAGGCCACCGGGCCCCTCCGCTCGCTCCCCCCGCGGCGGCTCCGGAGCGCCCGCCTTCTTCCGGGCCGGCGCGGACGATGCCCGGGCGGACTTCTCACCCGGGGTGGATGTCGGCCGAGCGCGCCTCTTTCCCACCTTTCCCACGAGTCGTAGATTCGGCGTTCACCCCATGGCGTCAAGGGGTATTCCGGGAACGCCTGTCCCGCTGCGTACGTACCCCCTGCGCGGGGCACGAGTTCCGTCGTGCCTCTGTTACGCTCGTCGCCGGGTACCAAAGGTGGCGGAACCGACGAGCCGCGCTCCACCCGAAGCGAAGTGCCCCGCCTGCGGAGGCGAACCGCACACGGACGGACACCCGTGTCCGGCGAGGTTCACGCCCGGGCGGACGCTCCAGTTCGGCACCGAGGAGGTCCTGCCGGAGCCCGAGGGCGACCCGCTCATCGGGGCCCGCGTCGGCAGCTTCCAGATCGTGAAGATGGTGGGGCGCGGCGGCATGGGCACGGTCTACCTCGCCGAGCACCCGGTGATCGGCAGCAAGGTGGCGGTGAAGTTCCTCCACCAGTCGATGGCGCACGAGCCGGACGTCGTCGCCCGGTTCTACGACGAGGCGCGGGCGGTGAACCTCGTGGGCCACGAGAACATCGTCGGCGTCTACGACCTCTCCCTCCTCCCGCCCGACCGCTACTACTACGTGATGGAGTACCTCGAGGGCGAGACGCTCGCCGCCCTGGCGCAGAAGGGCCGGGTGCCCCCGACCGCGGGCCTCGGGATCCTGCTCCAGCTCTGCGACGCGCTGGCCGCCGCGCACGAGCAGGGCATCGTCCACCGCGACCTCAAGCCCGAGAACGTCTTCCTCGTGTCCCGGCGCGGCCAGCCGCACTTCGTGAAGCTCGTGGACTTCGGGATCGCCAAGCTCCGTGGTGGCCGCGCAGGGCGCACCCAGGCCGGGGTGCTCGTGGGGACGCCGGAGTACATGGCGCCGGAGCAGTGCGACGACGGGACCATCGACGCTCGCACCGACGTGTACGCGCTCGGGGTGATGGCGTTCGAGCTCTTCACCGGCCAGCTCCCCTTCACCAGCCGTTCGACGACGCAGCTCCTGCTCGCGCACCTCGGGAAGGCGCCGCCGCGGCCGTCCTCGCTGGCGCCGATGGACGCGGGCCTCGAGGCCGCGATCCTGAAGGCGCTCGAGAAGGCGCCCGGACACCGGTTCCAGGACATGGCGGAGTTCGGGGACGCGCTGCGGCTCGTCCAGCAGCGGCTCCTCCCCCAGGCGGCGACGGCGCCGGCACCTGCGCCCGCGCCCGCGGCGCCTGCTCCCGCGG
>JAEZXM010000430.1 GCA_023419875.1 Pseudomonadota bacterium
CGGGTGGTGGTGGTACGGGGACCAACTGGGCGCTCACGGTGAGCAAGAGCGGGACGGGGAGCGGCACGGTCACGTCCAGCACGGGCGGGATCAACTGCGGCTCCACGTGCTCGGCGACCCTCGCCTCCGGCACCACCGTGACGCTGACGGCGGCCGCGGCGAGCGGCTCGACCTTCGGCGGGTGGAGCGGCGCCTGCACGGGGACGGGCTCCTGCGTCGTCTCCATGACCGCGGCGCGCTCGGTGACCGCGACCTTCAACGGCGGCGGCACGACCTGTCAGATCGGCACGACCCGAGGGAGCGAGGTCGCGGTGATCGGCGAGTCGTTCATCGCCATGTCGCACCGGATCACCCAGCAGATCGAGACGCAGGCGAGAGCGAACGGCTCGCTCGGAGCGAGTGAGCGCTACGTCGACAACTCGGTGAGCGGCACGACCCTGGCGAACGACCAGATCCCGAGCCAGTACCGGAGGGCCGTGCAGAGCTCGGGCAGGATCCGGTTCGTCCTCATGGACGGCGGTGGAAACGACTGCCTCATCAACAACAACGGCGACGCCGCATACACGGCGGCGCAGTCGCTGTTCCAGACGATGGCGCAGAACAACACCGAGAAGATCGTCTACTTCTTCTATCCGGACCCGGTCGGCAGCAACTACGCGTCGCTCAAGACCTGCCTCGATGCGCTCCGTCCGAGGATGAAGGCCCTGTGCGACGGCCTCACGGCGCCGAGGTGCTACTGGCTCGATCTGCGTCCGCTCTGGAACGGTCACCCCGAGTACACGTCCGACGGGATCCACCCCACGGACCAGGGGAGCATCGTCACCGGCAACGCGATCTGGGAGGTGATGAAGACGAACTGCGTCGCGCAGTAGCCGGCGCGACTCCTCGGGCTCCGTCTCCCTCGCGGTCCTTCCGCGCGGGGGCGGAGCCCTTCTCGTTGCGGCGCGGGCGCGGCGGCGCCAAGCTTGAGGCGCGTGATCAGTCACCCCGAGAAGGTGCTCTTCCCCGAATCCGGCATCACCAAGGGTGAGCTGTGCGCGTACTACGAGTCGGCGGCGCCGTCGATGATCCCGCACATCCGCGGGCGTCCGGTGACGATGGAGCGATTCCCCGCCGGCATCGGAAGGAAGGGGTTCATCCAGAAGGACGTGTCGAAGGGGTTCCCGAGCTGGCTCGAGCGCGTCGATGTCGAGAAGCGCGACCAGACCGGCGGGACGGTGCACTACCCGCTGGTGGGCGACGCGCGATCGCTCGTCTGGCTCGCCAACCAGAACTCGATCACGCCCCACGTCTGGATCTCGCGGGTGCCGGAGCTCCAGCGCCCGGACCTGTGCGTGTTCGATCTCGATCCCCCGTCGGAGGACCCGGACGCGCTGCGCACGGCCGCGCTGGCGGTGCGCGAGCTGCTCGACGAGCTCGGGCTGCCGTCGTGGGTGAAGACCTCGGGCTCGAAGGGGTTCCACGTCGTGATCCCGCTCGACGGCGCGGCCGAGGCCGAGCGCGTCTGGCGGTTCGCGCACGGCGCGGGCGCGGTGCTGGTGAAGCGCCACCCGGACGTCCTCACGCAGGAGTTCATCAAGGCCGACCGCGGCGACCGCATCTTCGTGGACACCGGACGCAACGTGCCGGGCGCGACGTTCGCCGCGGTGTACGCGGTCCGTCCGAAGCCGGGCGCGCCGATCTCGGCGCCGTGCACCTGGGCCGAGATCGAGGGCGGCACCGTCGGTCCGCGAACGTTCACGCTGCGCACGATGGCCGCGCGTCTCGACGAGGTGGGAGAGCTCTGGTCGGGCATGGAGGAGCGGCGGTGCTCGCTCGCCCAGGCGACGGCGAAGCTCGAGGCGATGCTCACCGAGGCGGACTGGACCGAGGCGCTGGCAGCGTCGACGCGGCGGCCGGTCTCACGCAAGACACCGCGCCGGGGGCCGCGCAAGCAGGCGGGGGAGCAGACGAGGAAGGCTGGGCCGAAGGCGAGGCCGTGAGTGGCGTCGTCGCCGCGACCCGCCTCCGGTACAGCGCCACCCGTACAGGCCCGGCCGCCGCCATCGACGGATCCACGAACACCGCGTCGCGCACGAAGTGGGCCGACCACTCCGGATGCTGTTCCATGAGCTGCTCCGTGAAGTGGGACCGGGGGGCGGCCACCACGAACCGCACCTCGTCCGCGAGGGCGCGGCGGAGAAGGTCGGAGTCGTCCAGTGAGCTGGTCGTGAACCGCTTCTGGTTGGTGTCCACCTCACCAGCCGCCAGACGACGGTCCGCCAGGAGCGCCACCAGCGGCGCGAGCATGCTGGCGCCGGTGAGGGTCTCGCCTGCGCTCGAGCCGGCCCGCACACGCGCCGCGATCTCGCCGGCCGTCGAGAAGGCGAAGCGCTTGTTCCAGAGCGCGAGGCGGTAGGCAGGCACCGGGACGCCCTTGACCCGGTGATCGTCCCAGAACAGCGCGCGCGAGAGGGGGGCGAGCGCCGCCGCGACGTCGGGGTCACGCCAGGCGTACTCGACCCGCTCGCCCGCGCGGCTGCGCTCTTCCGGGAACGCCCACGGCCAGACGCCGCGAGCGACAAGCGGGTGCAGCGCGAAGACGATCATCGCGGCAGCCGCAACCGAGCGCGCCCGAGTCCGAGCGTTGGCGAGGCCGCGCCACGCGCTCCAGGCGCCATACGCCGCCAGCAGCGCCAGCCAGGGAAAAGCCGGGACCGAGTAGTACGGATAGACCTGGGCAAGGCACGCCTGCTGAATCGCGGTGAGCACGATGCCTGCCGCGCCCACGCTGGCGAGGTCCTCCGGGGCGATCCGTGCTGCAGGATCGGAGGGCCGCTCCACCGGCCGGACCTTCGCGAAAACCAGCGCGACCGCCCCCACCGCGGCGGCGCAGAGGATGGGAGCGTGCAGCGCGAGCGATCGGAGCGCGCCCGGTCCGGCGAGGTCCGCGGCCAGGTTGTGGAGCCAGCCGCCGAGCCCGCCGAGGATGTCGCCGGACCCCAGCACGGGCGCGCGCCCATCGCCGGCGGCCTTCGCGACGTGGTAGCCGGCGACTCCGTCGAGGAAGCCTCGGCCTCCGACGATCCACGCGCCACCGGAGATCACCCCCACGGCGGCGGCCAGCCCCGCCCCGAAGCGGAGGAGCTGCCGCCGACCGCGCAGCGCGCAGGCCACCGCGATCGCCCCGACGCTGGCGGCGGCATAGAGCGCCGTCCCGATCGCCAGGCCGGAGAGCGCGCCAGCGAGCACCGGCCGGCCGGCGACCGCCGCCAGGAGCCCGGCCATGGCGAAGGCGGTGGCGAGGTTCGCGCCGGAGAGCTCCGACGCCGAGAGGAGGACCTGGTACGCGCCGAGGTGGAGGACCAGGGCGAGGAGGCCGAGGACCGGCGAGGCGCGGCGGGCGCTCCGCCAGAGCAGGACGCCGGCGACGAGCTGCGCCGCGACCGGCAGGGCCTGGCCGATGCCGATCGAGAAGCCCGCCACGCGGAAGGCGACGGCCGGGACGAAGAGGTGAAGGGGCGGGTGCGCGAAGAAGAAGTCGCGGTAGGGCAGCTCGCCCTCCGCGACCCGCACGGCCATGTAGAAGTACGCGTTCTCGTCGCCCCAGCCGGCGTGAAGACCGGGAAGCTCGACGAGCGTGAAGCCGAGGAGGACGAGCGCCGCCGCCGCATGCTCGAGGACGATCGTGCGCCTGCCCGGGCCGACCGCCGCGGCGGCCACCGCCAGGGCGACGAGCGGCCACCGGAGCGCCGGGGCGAGAAAGGCGAGCGGGCCCCCCGGCCAGGCCGCGGCCGCGCCTAGGCCGATGGCGAGTGCAACGGCATGGCGCGAGAGAGGCGAGTCCTTCACGGGCGGGCCGCTCAGGTGCAGGGAGGCTCGTCCGTCTGGCCGTCGCAGTCGTCGTCGACCAGGTTGCAGGCCTCCGTGGCGTCCGGGTGGATGCCGCCGTTGGAGTCGTTGCAGTCGCCGACGTTCGTCACGTAGCCGGAGGGAAGGGTACACGCCTGGATGGTGGTGCCGGCGCTCCCGTACGTGTCGGAGTCCGCGTCGCGGTAGAAGGTGGTCCTCAGGGTCTCGTCGGTGGCGCCGTCGCAATCATTGTCGAGTGAGTCGCAGGTAGCCTCCGCAGCCTCGTATTGGTTCCCGTACTCGGTGGCGCTGCACTCGAGCCAACCCTCGGCGCCGCCGCAGCTCGCGCGCGAGCCGGCGCAGACACCGGCCTGGAGCGGACAGAAGGGACCGGAAAGACTCTCGTCGGTCTGTCCGTCGCAGTCGTCGTCGACGCCGTTGCAGGTCTCGGCGGCGTCCGGGTGGATGCCGCCGTTGGAGTCGTTGCAGTCGCCGACGTTCGTCACGTAGCCGGAGGGAAGGATGCAGGCCTGGATGGTGGTGCTGGCGCTCCCGTACGTGTCGGAGTCCGCGTCGCGGTAGAAGGTGGTCCTCAGGGACTCGTCGGTGGCCCCGTCGCAGTCGTTGTCGAGGCCGTCGCACGTCGCCTCGGCGGCCTCGTATGCGCCTCCATACTGAGCGGCGTCGCACTCGAGCCAACCCTCCGCGCCGCCGCAGCTCGCGCGCGAGCCGGCGCAGACACCGAGCTGCAGGGGACAGGTGGGCGCGGTGAGGTCCTCGTCGATGCTGGCATCGCAGTCCTGGTCGACTCCGTCGCAGAGCTCTTCGAGCTGACCGGGCAGGACCACCGGAACGCCGCCCGCGAGACAGGCTCCCCAGTCGCCCGTGGCCGAGCAGGTCTGCAGGCCTCGGATGCAGGCGCCCTGGTTCACGCCACACTCCAGCTGAGTAGCCGGCGTGCAGCAATCGGTGACCTCCTCGTCGGTCTGGCCGTCGCAGTCGTCATCGGACTGGTTGCAGGTCTCGGCGATGGGCTCACCGGGAGTTGCATCGCAGACCACCCCGGCGCCGTCCTCGGCGCAGAGATAGCTGCCGGACCGCTGGCAGGCGCCCACGCCGCTCGTGCACGGCTCGCCGACCGCAAAGATCTCGTCGGTCTGGTCGTTGCAGTCGTCGTCCAGGCCGTTGCAGAGCTCGGCAGTGGGCGTGCAGTCGCTTCCCGACGACGAGCCACATCCCAGGAAGAAGAAGGCCGCCAGCAGCGCTCCGGTGACCGTGGTGATCACACGCACTCCAGCCATGCCACCCTCCGTTGGCCGCAGCACCGCCGGGCGCTCCGGACCGACTCACAGTGGAGCACGAGGTGTGGTGAGCGCGAAAGACGTGGGGCGTGGGGGTGTCGGAGGAGGTGTGGCAGGACGAGGCGTTGAACACTCTCCGTGGAGGCCAGTCCTCGCCTGCGCCGGACCCAAGGCGTGAGTTGTGCCTGAACGGATGCTCAGGTATCATCAGCCCCATGGGCTTGGCCTCGGCGCTCGCGCGTGCGCAGCCGCTCCCC
>JAEZXM010000157.1 GCA_023419875.1 Pseudomonadota bacterium
GGGTCGACCCTGCCGCTCGACCGCGAGGCGGTCGCCAAGGCGCTCGGCCTCGCCGGCGTGACGCGCAACTCGCTCGACGCCGTCTCCGACCGCGACTCCGCCATCGAGCTCGTCTTCGCCTGCGTCCTCGCCGCCGTCCACCTCTCGAGGCTCGGCGAGGAGATCGTCCTCTGGACCACCCGCGAGTTCGGGTTCATGACCCTCTCCGACGCCTTCTCGACCGGCTCGTCGCTCATGCCGCAGAAGAAGAACGCGGACGTGGCGGAGCTCGTGCGCGGGCGGGTCGGCCGGACGGTGGGCGATCTCGTCGCGCTCCTCACGGTGGTGAAGGGGCTGCCACTCTCGTACAACCGCGACCTCCAGGAGGACAAGCGACCGCTCCTCGATGCGCCCGAGGCCCTCGTCCTCTCCGCCGACGCGCTGGCGGGTGCGGTGGACACGGCGGAGTTCCACCGGGAGCGGATGGCCGAGGCGCTCGGCTCGGGCGAGGCGCTCGCGACGGATGCGGCCGAGTGGCTCGTCGAGCGCGGCGTGCCGTTCCGGGAGGCGCACGAGGCGGTGGGGAAGGCCTCGGCGCACGCGGTGCGTGAAGGACGCCCGCTCGCCTCGCTCGGCGCCGAGGAGTGGAGGCGGTTCCACCCGCGGTTCGACGCCGGCGTCCTCACCTGCTTCGACGCGCGAAGGAGCCTCGCACGCCGGGAGCTCCCGGGCGCACCCGGCCCGAAGCAGGTGCACGCCGAGCTCTCGCGCTGGCGGCGGGCGCTCCGGCCGCGGCGGGGGCGCTCGTGAGGCGCGCCGGCCTGCTCCTGTTCCTCGTCCTCGCCGGTGCCTGCGGCGTGAAGGCCGCCCCGCGGCCGCCGCTCCGGCCGGACCCCGTCCCCGCGGCTCCCCCCGCCGCGGAGCCCGAGAAGAAACCCTGACCCCGGATTGATTCCGGAGCCCGGGGCCCGGGGCCCGCCCGAGCGGAACGTGCGGTGATCGGGTAGAGTCCACACCCCGTATCGAGGAGCGACGTATGGCTCGATTCGAAGGCTCGATGGTGGCGATCGTCACCCCGTTCAAGGAGGGGGCGGTGGACCTCGCCCGCCTCCGCGAGCTCGTTGCCTGGCACCTGTCCGAGGGCACCGAGGCGATCGTCCCCTGCGGCACCACCGGCGAGACGGCCACGCTCACGCCGGCGGAGGACGCCGAGGTGATCCGCGCCACGGTCGAGGCGGTGCGCGGCAAGGTGCCGGTGATCGCGGGGGCAGGCTCGAACAGCACCCACGAGGCGATCGCGGCGGTGAAGACCGCGCGCGAGCTCGGGGCCGACGCCGCGCTGGTGGTGACGCCCTACTACAACAAGCCCACGCAGGAGGGGCTCTTCCGCCACTACGCCGCGATCGCCGAGGCGACGCGGTTCCCGGTCGTCGCCTACAACGTCCCCGGGCGCACCGCGGTCGATCTCCTGCCCGAGACCACCGCGCGGCTCGTCAAGGCGGGCCACATCGTCGGCCTCAAGGACGCGACGGCGAGCATGGACCGGCAGGTGCAGCTCCTCGAGCTCATCGGCCGGGACGGCATGACGTACCTGTCCGGCGACGACTTCACCATCGCGCCGTACGTCGGGCTCGGCGGGCACGGCGTGATCTCGGTCGTCGCCAACGTCGCGCCGCGCGCCACCCGGGAGCTCGTCGCGGCCGCGCGGCGGGGCGACGCCGCGGGCGCGTGCGAACGGCAGGTGAAGCTCGCGCCCCTCGTCCGCGCCATGTTCGTCGAGACGAGCCCGGCGCCGGTGAAGGCCGCCCTCGGGCTCATGGGGAAGTGCAGCCCCGAGGTCCGGCTGCCGCTCGCGCCGGTGTCGGAGGCGAGCCTCGCCAAGGTGCGCGAGGCGCTGGTCCGGTTCGGGGTGCTGCCGTGACCACGAAGGTCGTCGTCACCGGCGTCGCCGGCCGGATGGGGAGGGAGATCGTCCGCCTCGTGCGGGCCAGCGACGCGCTCGCGCTCTCCGGCGCTTCGGAGCAGCCGGGGCCTTCGGTGGGCCAGGACGCGGGCCTCGTCGCGGGGCTCGGGGTCGAGCTCGGCGTGAAGGTCCAGGGCTCGCTCGCGGCCGCCCTCGCCGGCGCGGACGTGGTGATCGACTTCACGCTCCCCGAGGCCTCGGTCGCCCACGCGAAGCTCTGCGCCGAGCGCGGCGTGGCGATGGTGATCGGCTCCACCGGGCTCGGGCCCGAGGCGAAGGCCGAGATCGACGTCGCCGCGAAGACGATCCCGGTGGTGCTCTCGCCCAACATGAGCGTGGGCGTGAACGTTCTCTTCGAGCTCGTGCGCCAGGCGGCGCAGAAGCTGGGGCCGGGCTTCGACGTGGAGATCGTCGAGCTCCACCACAAGCACAAGCGCGACGCGCCCTCCGGCACCGCCATCCGCCTCGCCGAGGTGGCCGCGGAGGAGCTCGGGCGCTCGCCCCAGGAGGCGTTCCGCTTCGCGCGCGAGGGCATCACCGGCGAGCGGCCGCCCTGGCAGATCGGGGTCCAGGCGCTCCGCGGCGGCGACGTGATCGGCGAGCACACGGTCCTGTTCGTGGGCGAGGGCGAGCGGCTCGAGCTCGTCCACCGCGCCACCACCCGCGTCCAGTTCGCGACCGGGGCGGTCCGGGCCGCCGCCTGGCTCGCGGGCAAGCCGGCGGGCCGCTACGACATGGCGGACGTGCTGGGGCTGCGAAAGGCGTAAGGACGGACTCCGGGCCTCCCCCCTGGCGCGGGGAAGCCAGAAGCATTACCAAGCTCACGTCGTGCGCGCGTACGTCGGCGTCGGGACCAACCTGGGCGATCGCTGGGCGAACCTCGGGCTCGCCGCGTCCTTCCTCGACCGATCGCCGCGCCTGACGGTGCTCCGGGCGTCGAGGGTGTACGACACGTCGCCCATCGGCCCGCCGCAACCCCGCTACCTGAATGCGGTCCTCGAGCTCGACGCGGAACTCGGCGCCCGGGGCCTCCTGGCGGTCCTCCGCATGGCCGAGAACGCCGCCGGGCGGAGGCGCGACGGGCCGCGCTGGTCGGCGCGGACGCTCGATCTCGACCTGCTCCTCTACGGGGACGAGGTGATCGCCGATCGCCGCCTCGTCGTCCCGCACCCGGAGATCGCCGTGCGCCGGTTCGTGCTCGCGCCCCTCGCCGAGCTGTGCCCGGAGCGGGTGATCCCGGGTACCGGCCGGACGGTGGCCGACCTCCTCGCGCGGGCGCCGCCGGACGACGTCGTCGCCGTGGGGCTCTATCCGCTGTGATCCTCGTCCCGGGCTCGCGCGTCAATGCGTCGACGACGACCCCTGATGGACGCAGAGGATGTTCCCCTCCGTGTCCTTGAACCAGGCGGCCTTCTCGGGCCCGACGCGCGCGATGTGGTTCTCGGTCTTGAAGTCGGGCTCGTCGTAGTCCTCGAAGCGGACGCCGCGGCCCTCGAGATCGCGCACCTCGCGCTCGACGTCGTCCACCTCGAAGCTCAACGCGGTGTAGGTGTTCTTCGTCGGCTCCGAGCGGGGCGAGAGCTCGATGACGCTGTCGCCCCGCAAACGGTACGCGACCGCGCCCATCGGGCGCTCCTCGGCGTGCTGCAGGCCGAGCTTCTCCTCGTAGAACCGGCGGGCCCTCTCCACGTTCACCACAGGCAATACCGTCGTGATCCGGCTGTTCGCGAGCATGTGCGCTCCTCTCGCCCGAGAGCGTGGGCGACCGCCATGCGGGACGCCGCGTCCGGTGGGGTGTGGACGGGAACGGGGCGTCAGCGGTGCTTTGCCGTGCCCGGCAGCCGATCCCTCGGCCTCGCCGGCCCCCGCACGAGCGTGAGGACGAGGAGGAAGATGCCCAGCACCGCGACGGCCGCGAAGAGGGCGAACAGCCAGGCGAGCGCGCCGTTCTCGTCCGGAGCCCCGTACGTCCGGCCCTGCGCGGAGGCGGCGAACGCCGTGAGGAGCGCGATCACCGCGAGCGCGGCGCCGGCGGTGCGCGCGAGACGCCGGGCCTCCGGCGGCATGACGTCCAGATCGGCGCGCAGGTCCCGCCGGGACGGGAAGAGGGGGAGGCCCACCGACGGGCGCTGGCTTTCTCTCTGGGAACGCATCGAGGTCGCCGCACGAGGCGGCACGGCAACAACGTGCGCATGCGGAGGCTCCGGCGAAAGGCGCGCGATCCGGTCAACCGAGCGTCACCCGGAACAGCTGTCGCTCGACGAGGTCGACGGCCGCGGCGAGGTCGCCGCGGGTGAGGCGCATCCGGTCCGCGCGCTCCTTGAGCTCCATGCAGGCCTCGGACACCAGCCGGGCGAGCAGGTGCACCGCAGCCTCCTCGGCGGGCGACTGGACCCGGTGCGCCGCACGGGCGAGGTGCTCGTCCACGCGCTCGAACTCCCGCGCGAGATCGAGCCGAGCGATCTCCAGCGCGAGCCGGATCACGTCGTCTCGCGGGTGCACCGCCGCGCCCGCCGACCACCGCGCCCGCTCCCCTTCGCTCGACCACTCGAGCTCCGCCGGCGGCCACGTCTCGAGCTCGCGGGCCAGCGCCTCCGCGAAGCGCGCGAGCACGTAGTCCTTCACCGGCTCCTTCTGCCGCTCGTAGAGGAAGTCCCACCGGCGATCGCGCACGCTCCGATTCTAGCCAGGCCGATCGATCGCTACCGGTTGACGCACACGTTTTCGTCGCCGGAACACGCATGACGCAGCTCTCCGGAGCGCACTTTGTTCGGCGGCCGTTCGATGGACGGCGCTTGCCGCTGGGGCAGCGCCATGGCACGTTCCGGCGGTCATCGTCGGCGGCCGCGACGGACTGCCCCAGGAGCCTCGCAACGCACATGAAATACGGTCACTTCGACGACGCGGCCCGCGAGTACGTCATCACCCGGCCCGACACGCCGCGGCCCTGGTCGAACTACCTCGGATCGACCGAGTACGGCGCCATCATCACCAACCACGCGGGCGGCTACTCCTTCTACCGGAGCGGCGCGACCGGCCGATTCCTCCGGATGCGCTTCAACGCCGTCCCGCTCGACCAGCCGGGCCGGTACTTCTACCTGCGCGACCGGAAGTCGGGCGACTTCTGGTCCGCGTCGTGGCAGCCCGTGGGCAAGCCCATCGATCGGTACCAATCGGTGTGCCGCCATGGAATGGGGTACACGATCCTCGAGTCGCGATACGACGGGATCTTCACCGAGAGCACGTACTTCGTCCCGATCGGCGAGACCTTCGAGTACTGGCGGCTCAAGGTGAAGAACGAGGGGGCGGAGGCGCGGCAGCTCTCGGTGTTCACCTATTGTGAGTTCGCGAACCTGTGGGAGACCTGGCAGGACCTCGTCAACCTCCAGTACTCGCAGTTCGTGACCGAGGCCTCGCTCGAGGACGGGATCCTCGGCATCGCCTGCAACCCCAACTTCGACTTCGACGGTGACCTCACCGCCAGCGGCCGCACGTGGATGGCGCTCACCGGCGCGCCGCTCGCCGGGGTGGAGACGGTCCGCGAGCGGTTCCTCGGCACGTACGGCGGGTACGCGGCGCCGGACGTGGTGGTGAAGGGGGTGTGCTCGGGCTTCCTCGCCCAGGGTGACAACGTTTGCGGCAGCTTGCAGGCCGATGTGACGCTCGCGCCCGGCGAGACGAAGGAGCTCGTCGTCCTCCTCGGCCTCGGCACCGTCGCCTCGCACGGGAAGCGCACCGTGGCCGAGTTCGGGAACCCGGCCCGCTGCGAGGCCGAGTTCCGGAAGCTGAAGAAGGAGCGGGAGGCCCCGCTCGCCTCGCTCCAGGTCGAGACGCCGGATCCCGACCTCGACCACATGGTCAACGTCTGGAACGCCTACAACGCGCTCATCACCTACGCGTGGTCGCGGTCCGCCTCCCTCATCTACAACGGCGAACGCGACGGCCTCGGGTTCCGCGACACGGTCCAGGACATGCTGGGCGCGATCCCGCTCCTCCGCGAGGGGGTGAAGGACCGCCTCGAGCTGATGCTGACGGGACAGCTCTCGAACGGCGGCGCGATCCCGGTCATCAAGCCCTTCTCGCACCGACCGGGCAGGGAGAAGCCGCCGCCGGACGAGGAGTACCGCTCGGACGATTGCCTCTGGTTCTTCAACGCGATCCCGGCCTACGTGGCCGAGACCGGCGACCTCGGCTTCTACTCGAAGGTGCTGCCCTACGCCGACGAGGGCCAGGCCACGGTGCTCGGCCACCTCCGCCGCGCGCTCGAGTTCAACCTCGAGCGGACCGGCCGGAACGGGCTGCCCTGCGGCCTCGCCGCCGACTGGAACGACTGCATCCGCCTCGGCTACCGCGGCGAGAGCGTGTTCGTCGCCTTCCAGGTGAGGCTCGGCCTCTCGGTCTACGCCGAGATCGCGGAGCGGCTCGGCAAGGCCCAGGAGGCCGCGTGGGCCCGCGCCGAGCGCGAGAAGCTCGACGCCAAGATCCAGAAGGTCTGCTGGGACGGCGAGTGGTTCATCTGGGCGATCGGCGAGGACGGCCACATCTACGGCACGAAGTCCTTCCCCGAAGGGCAGATCTACGTGAACACGCAGGTCTGGGCGGTCCTCTCCGGCGCCGCCACCCCGGAGCAGTCGAAGCAGGCGATGAAGATCGTGAAGGAGCGGCTCGCGACCCCGTACGGCGTGATGCTCTGCGACCCGCCCTTCGCGAAGGCCGACCGCGAGATCATGCGGGCGACGCTCTTCAACCCGGGGATCAAGGAGAACGCCGGCATCTTCTCGCACACCCAGAGCTGGGTGGTGATGGCCGAGGTGCTGCACGGGGACGGCGACCAGGCCTACGAGTACTACCGGTCCTACATGCCG
Source organism: Pseudomonadota bacterium (assembly GCA_023419875.1). Classification (GTDB taxonomy): domain Bacteria; phylum Myxococcota; class Myxococcia; order Myxococcales; family Anaeromyxobacteraceae; genus Anaeromyxobacter. Next base: position 6,808 of record JAEZXM010000157.1, read on the forward strand.
TCCGCGTACAACGACCGCGCCGAGCTCCGTGAGATCGAGCCGTACGTGCACTGCCAGAACACGTACTCGAAGACGAACCGCAACTTCGGCCGCTCGCGCGTGCCCTGGCTCTCCGGCACGGCCTCGTGGAGCTACTACTGCGCCACCCACTGGATCCTCGGCGTCCGGCCCGAGGTGGAGGGACTCCGGATCGACCCGTGCATCCCGAAGAAGTGGCCCGGCTTCAAGATGCGGCGGCACTTCCGCGGCAAGAACGTGTCGATCGAGGTCCAGAACCCGGCCGGCGTGTCCCGGGGCGTGAAGTCGGTCACGGTGGACGGCGCGCCGGTGAAGGGCGCCGTGGTCCCGCCGGAGATGCTGAAGGAAGGGTCGAAGATCGTCGCGGTGATGGGGTAGGTGGCGGCGGCGTGCGGGGCCAATGACCGAGGGGGCGCTCGTTTGACTCTCCGCCTCCCGCTCCTCGCGCTCGCCGCCCTCGTGGCCGCGCCCGGCCTCGCCCGGGCGTGGTCCGTCGCGGGCCACGCGCTCGTCGGCGAGATCGCCGAGGCGCGCCTCTCGCCCGCGGCGCGGGCCCTCGTCCAGGAGCTCTCCGGAGACGTGCCGCTCTCCGACCCGGACCTCGGCGCGTGGGCCGACCGGGTGCGGGATCGCGAGGGCGCGCGCTGGCACTTCGTCAACATCCCGTTCGCGTCCGGCCGGTACACGGCCGCCCGCGACTGCCCGCAGGACGACTGCATCGTCGCTGCGCTCGCCCGGTTCGAGGCGACCCTCGCCGACCCGCGGGCGAGCGCGATGGTGCGGGGGGACGTGCTCCGCTGGCTCGTCCACCTCGTCGCCGACCTGCACCAGCCGCTCCACGCCGGCGACGGGCGCGACCGCGGCGGGAACGAGCTGCGGGTGAGGGTCGCCGAGCGGCCGCAGGTGTCGAACCTGCACCAGGTCTGGGACGTGGACGTGGTCGCGGAGCTCCTGGGGCGCCGGCGCCCGGGCCCCGTCGCGCGCGAGATCCTCGCCCGCGTCTCGCACGCCCAGGCCGCACGCTGGGCGGGCGCGCTCGACCCCGCCGCCTGGGCCGACGAGTCGAGCGCCGAGGCCCGGGCGATCTACGACGAGCTCGGCCGCACCCCGGGCGACACCCTGGTCGCGGCGCTCACGCCGACCGACTACGCGCGCGCGCAGCGGCCCCGGACGGAAATCGCCCTCGCCCGGGCCGGAGTCCGGCTCGCCGCGCTGCTCGACCGGATCGCAGCCGCACGAAAGGGAAGCTCTAGAACTTCGCCGCGATGAACAGCTCCGTGGTGCTGTCGAGCTTCTCCGCGAGCGGGGCGTAGCCGGCGGCCCACGAGGCGCCCGGCGGCGGCGGGCGCGGAGCGGGGGCGGAGTCCCAGGCCGCCTTGAGCTGCACGCCCGTGCTCAGGGTCCCGTTGATCTTCACGCGCGCCCCCGCCCGGGCGAGAACGCGAGTGTCCTCGAAGGGCCGGAGCAGGCGGGACCCGTCCGGCTCCTCGTTCAGGTTGGTGAGCGCCTCGAGCGAGAGCTCGAGCGTCACCGGATCGAGCACCCGGCCCGAGTAGCCCGCGAACGCCCGGGCCGAGTGGATGTCGAGCCGGTCCCCCGGGGCGACGCGGTCCTCGCGCGAGAAGTCGTACCCGAGCTCCAGGCGCAGGCCGTGGCGGTCGGCGTGGACCACGTCGATCCCGTAGCCGACCTGCGCGCCGAGGACGAGCCGCTTCCCCGCGGGCTCGTCCGCGGCGGCGCCCATGAGCACGTACGCCGAGCCGTGGGCGGCGAGGAACCGGTCCCACCGCGCACGCGCCGACCAGCTCTTCTTCGTCGTGCGGCTCACCGCGCGGAGCTCGTCGGGTCCGATGCCCGGCGCGCCGTCCTCCTCGATGGGCACGAGCAACCGCGACCGCGCGTACGCCGCCGACCCCGAGAGCAGGAGGCGCTGGCGGCGCGAGGCACGGGCGACGGTCCCCTCGAACGAGAGGCCCCGCGACTGCGTGT
>JAEZXM010000159.1 GCA_023419875.1 Pseudomonadota bacterium
CCCGTCGGACGTCGCGCCCACGGGCGCGGTGGACTCCGACGCGCCCGAGATCGTCGCCCTGGCGCGCGAGATCGCCGGCGACGCGCCCGGCGCGTACGCCGCGGCGAAGCGGCTCAACGAGCACGTCCACCGCATCCTCACCACGACCATGGGCGCGAGCCACGACCGCGCGAGCGACGTCCTCCGCGCCCGCCAGGGCGATTGCTCCGAGCACGCGCTCCTCCTCGTGGCGCTGGCGCGCGCCCTGGGGATCCCCGCGCGCGAGGTCTACGGCCTCGTCTCGGCGCGCATGGGGGGGCAGGACGGGCTGTACTGGCACGACTGGGTGGAGATCCGCAGCGGCGGGGAGTGGATCGCGCTCGACCCCACCTTCGGGCAGCCGGTGGCCGACGCCACGCACATCGCCCTCTCCGGCCGCGATCGCGAGGAGTGGGCTGGCCTCCTCACCTCGCTGCGGGTGGTGAGCGTCGAGGTGCATCCCCCGCCGGCCCCGCAGCGCCCCGGCGTCCGCCCGGCGAGCGGCAAGAGGTAGGCGCCCGGACCCGGGGAATCGCCCGCCTGCGTAACAGTTGACCAGGCGCAGGGCGCGTGTTTTATCCAGCCGTTCCTCCCTTTGAAGGGGTCCACGCATGTCACGCCTCCTCGCCGTCCTGGCGGCATCCCTCGCCCTCGCCGGAGCCGCGCGCGCCCAGAGCCAGGCGGACAAGAAGCCGGCCGCCGAGGATCCCAAGGTTCAGGCCGCGATCCAGGCCGCCGTGGAGAAGGCGAAGGAGGAGATCCGCAACGAGGTCCGCGCCGAGCTGCAGGGCGCCCAGTCCGCGCAGGAGTTCATGGGCCAGGTGGCCGACCAGCCCCGTCCCGAGCTGCTCGACCTGAACGGCTACTTCCGCGTCCGGGGCGAGTACCTCGGCAAGCTCCACCTGCGGAACCGCGTCGACGAAGCAGGCTTCAACTTCTACCCGAGGCCGATCCGGGCCGGGTCGAACCTCTCCTCGGCCAACATGCGGCTCCGGCTGGAGCCCACGATCAACGCCAGCGAGGCGGTCCGGGTCCACGCGCAGTTCGACGTGCTCGACAATTACGCGCTCGGCTCGAACCAGGGCGCCCTCAACGATTCGACCGGCAGCCCCTATCCGATCCCGTACTGGAGCACGACCCGCGTGTACCTCCAGGACGACCCCACCGCCGACCGCCCCCTGATCATCCCGCGCCGCGTCTGGGCCGACGTCCAGACGCCGCTCGGCCTGCTCAGCTTCGGCCGGATGCCGTCGCACTGGGGCCTCGGCATCCTCGCCAACGCCGGCACCGACATCGACCAGGACTTCGGCGACAGCGTGGATCGCCTGCAGTTCGCGATCCCGCCGGTCGGGACGCCCCTGGGCCGGCTCGTCTTCGTGCCCTTCTACGACTTCGACGCCGAGGGCGTGCTCCACGCGGACCCGCGCCAGGCGGGGACCGGGCAGCCCTTCGACGCGGACACCGGCGACGACGCCCGCTCGCTGGGCATGAAGATCGCCCGGCTCGACAGCGAGGACGAGATCCGGCGCAAGGTGGACGCCGGCGGGCACTCGCTCAACTTCGGCCTCCTCTACACCCGCCGGACGCAGCGGTTCACGTACCCGGCGTGGATCGACGACGGATGCACCCTCAGCCCCTGCAACGGGACCACCGCCCGCCGCCGCGGGGCGAACGCCCACATCGGCTCGCTCTGGGCGCGCTGGATCGGACCCAAGCTCCGGATCGAGGGCGAGCTCGTCGGCGTCTACGGGGACATCGAGGACGCCAACTCCGGAGACCCGACCTCCACCGTCACCGGCGAGGTCCGCATGCGCCAGTGGGGCGGCGCCGTGCAGGGCTCCTACACCCACAGCTCGAAGTTCTCGTTCGGCCTGGAGCTCGGCGCGGCGAGCGGCGACAGCGCGCCCGGCTTCGGCAACATCCCGACCCGCGGCACCGTCAGCGGCGAGGAGCACCCGAACTACGGTTCCCTCGAGGGACCGCAGTGGGGCCGCCCCGGGGACGACACCATCAACAACTTCCGCTTCAACCCCGCGTACCGGGTGGACCTCATCTTCTACCGCCGCATCCTCGGGCAGGTGACGGACTCCCTGTACGCGAAGCCCAGCGTCCGCTGGACCGCCCTCCCCGGCCTCGTGTTCGACGGCTCGGTGATGTATGCGCAGGCGATGATGGCCGAGTCCACGCCGAGCTCGCGGTCGATCTCGCCCGGCTCGGTCAACAGCCCGCTCGATCCCGCCAACCCGGGCAAGCGGCCGCTCGGGCTGGAGTTCGATCTGCGGGCGACGGTCTCGCCTTCGCCGGCGTTCTCCGGCTGGCTCGACTTCGGCCTCTTGAAGCCGCTCGGGGGCATGGACGCGGACTCGGTCGCCTGGATCCTCGATTTCGGGCTCGCCGCGCGGTTCTGACGGCGGGCGGGCGGACGGCATGGACCAGAAGCCCAGGCGCACCCCGAAACGCTCCGCCGCGAAGCCGGTCTCGCGCGCCGCGCTCTCCGGCGACGCGGATCCGCGCCTCGTCGCGCTCTCCGTGTCGATCCAGGACGACGGGAAGCTCTACGCCGAGGACATCCGCGGGAGCCAGGCGCACGTGACGATGCTCGCGGCGCGGGGCATCGTCCCCAAGGCGGTGGCGAAGCGGGTCGTCGCGGCCCTCGACCAGGTCCGCGAGGAGTTCGCCCGCGGCCTCATCCGGCAGGACCCTGCGCTCGAGGACGTGCACACGCACGTCGAGCGACGGCTCGGCGAGCTCGTCGGCCGCGACGCGGGCTACCTGCACGCGGGCCGGAGCCGCAACGACCAGGTCGCGCTCGACGAGCGGCTCTTCGTCGTCGGCGCGTGTCAGCGGGTGGACGCGGCCCTCGCCGGGCTCCAGCGCGCGCTCCTCGGCCAGGCGGAGCGCCACGAGCGCACCGTCCTCCCCGGTTACACCCACCTCCAGCGCGCGCAGCCGATCTCGCTCGCCCACCACCTCCTCGCCTACGTCGAGATGCTCGGGCGCGACCGCGACCGGCTCGCCGACGTCCGTCGCCGCGCCGCGGTGTCGCCGCTCGGCGCCGGCGCGCTCGCCGGGTCGACCC
>JAEZXM010000180.1 GCA_023419875.1 Pseudomonadota bacterium
GAGGAGGCTCTTCATGAGCCCGTGGTTCAGGACGTGGAGGAGCGCGCCGGCCACCCCCAGGTACGCGAGGAGCGGCACGCCCGCTGCCCGGCCGAGAAGGCCGAGCCCGAGGCCGAGCGCGACGATCCCCAGGTTTTCCACCGAGGAGTAGGCGATGAGCCGCGGCAGATCGCGGCGGGCGAGGGCGTTGAGCGCGCCGGCCACCGCGGTCGCGGCGCCCACCACCACGAGCAAGACGCCCCACCATGCCGGGGGCGCGCCGCGAGATCCGGCCGGGACGAGCAGCATCAGTACCCGGGCGATGCCGTAGATGCCCATCTTCGAGAGCGCGCCGGAGAGCAGCGCCGCGGCCGGGGGCGGAGCGGCGGGGTAGGCGTCGGGGGCCCAGACGTGCAGCGGGAAGAACGCGGCCTTCGTGCCGAACCCCGCGACCGCGAGGGCGAACGCGGTGCCGGCGAGCGCCGGCGCGGCGGGCCCGGCGGCGGCGATCCGATCGAACTCGTAGCCGCCGGCGTGGCCGGCGAGGAGCGCGAACAGGACGTAGAGCGCCGCGGCCCCCACGTGCGAGGCGATGAGGTAGGTCATCGCCGCGCGCCGGGCCTGGGGCCGCTCCTCGTCGTGACCCACGAGGAGCCAGGAGGCGATCGTCATCCCCTCCCACGCGACCAGGAACAGGATCCCGTCGCGCACGAGCACGACCGCGAGCAGCGCCGCGACCGTGAGCGCGTAGAGCGCTGCGAACCGCGCCGGGCGCGGCGGCGCCCCCGGGCGGGCGGGATCGCAGGAGCGGAGCGCGTGAAGCGCGGCGAGGAAGGAGACGGCGCTCGCGCAGAGGGCGAAGAAGGCGGAGAGCGGGTCGATCCCCACCGCGACCGTGCCGAACGGGAGCTCCCACGGGATCGTGATGGCCCGTGTCTCGCCGGCGAGCAGCGCGTGGAGCGCGCCGCCGAAGGCGAGGGCACATGCGGCGAGCGTGCCGAAGGTTCCGGCGCGGAAGGCGCGCCGCTCGTCGCGCGCGAGCGCCTCCGCCGCGAGCGCGCTGGCGAGCGCGAGCGCGACCGCCGCCAGGCAGGCGATCACAGATCCTCCTCCGGATCTGGGCGGCTGGCGCGCTCGGCCGCGAGCGCCGCTTCCGCCGCACGGACGCGCCCCAGGAGGTCGGCGTCGGGGGCTCGCTCCGCGAGGAGCCCGCGCAGCGGCGGATCGTGCAGCACGTACGCGAGGCGCGAGAGCGTCGCGAGGTGCGCCTGCACCGTCGGCGTGAGCAGCGTGAAGAGCGCCGTCACGGGTTTCCCGTCCAGCGCGCCGAAGTCGACCGGACGCACCGGGAAGGCGAGGATCACGATCGGCGCGGCGACGCCGAGCACGAGGGGATCGCGGGGGTGGGGGAAGGCGAGGCCCTCGCCGAGCCCGGTGGAGCCGAGCCGCTCCCGGGACACCAGCAGCGCGCGGAGGAGCGCACGATCGACCGTCGCGGGCACGCCGGGCAGCTCGGCCACGGCGGCGAGCACCTCCTCGCGCGTCGCGCCCGGCACGTCGCGGGCGATCCCGCCGCGGGCGAGCGCGTCCGCGAGGCCGTCCGACGGTCCGGCGCCCGCCGCCTCGGGCGGTAGCAAGCGCCGGTTCGCGAGGGCCCACTCCTGCAGCTCGACGCGGTTGAAGAGCACCTCCTCCCGCAGCCGCGTGTGGGGGATCTCGCCGGCGCGCACCCATCGCCAGACGGCCTTCTCCGCCACGCCGAGAAGGCGGGCGACTTCTCGGACGCTGAGGTCAGCCACGATCGAAGGCGCCGCTGGGCGGGCCCGCGGCGCGCGGCGGACACTACACCCGACGGGGAGCGGAACTCAACGCGGCGCGGAAGCGCGGGCCGCCGAGCGCAGGCTTTGCTCCTCGCCCAAACGGCGGCGTGGAGCGGTGTGGATCCGTGTGGGACGAGCCCGCGGAGCCGGTTGGCGCTCCTCGGGCGCCGCAGCGTACACTCGTGGGGCCGGCGAGCCGAAACGAAGGGACCTCGATGAACGGCGCGATGGTCATTGCGATCCTGGCTGCGTTGCTCGCCGCATACGTGGGCGCGCTGAGCCTCCGGTTCTCGATCGCCCCGGGCTGGAAGGACCAGCGGTGGTTCGCGATCGCCGCGCTCGGCGCGGGCGCCTACTCCGCGCTCAACCTCCCGGTGCTGACGCCGTGGGTGAGTCCCGGCGCGACGATCGCGGTCATGCGGCTCCAGGTCCTGTTCGCCGGGATGCACGTCCTGGGCTGGACGCGGTACGCGGACGTCTACCTCGGGGAGCGGCCCGGGCGCTTCGGACGTGCCCTCACCGCGTTCACGCTTTGTGCGGGGGTGCTCGCGCAGGTGCCGGGCGTCGTGTACGGAACGGCCCTGAACGAGCGCCCGTACGAACCCCTGTCGGTGGTCTACCGTGAACCGGTCACGAGCTGGTTCGGCGACCTGACCTTCGTCCTGTACGCGATCGGCCTCGCGGCGGTGCTGGTCCGCTTCGTGCGGGCCGGGCGCCGGGTCCCCCACGCGATCACGCACGCGGTCGCCCTGGGCGTCCTGCTCTGCCTCCTGGTGAACGACGTGCTCGTGGTGGCGCGCGTCATCGACACCCCGTACCTGTTCGACCTGGCCTTCGTGTTCCCCGTGTGCGTCGTCGGTTACGCGTTGACCTCCCGTTTCGCGGCCGACGCGCGCACGCTGGCGGCCATGCGGACGCGCCTCGAGGCGCTCGTGGACGAGCGCACGGAAGAGCTCGGGCGGACGCAGGAGGCCCTCCACCGATCCGAGAAGCTCGCGGCGCTCGGCCAGCTCGCGGCGGGCGTGGCCCACGAGGTGAGCAACCCGGCGGCGGTGGTGTCGGCGAACCTCGGGTACCTGGAGCACCGCTTCGAGTCGGGGGCGGACGACGAGGTGCTCGAGAGCATCCGGGAGGCGAAGCTCGCGCTCCAGCGCGTCTCCTCCATCACCCGGCAGCTGCTGCACGCCGGCCAGCTCGCGGGCAGCCGGATGACCTCGCAGCCGATCTCGGTGTCGGCGGTGGTCCGGGACGCGCTCGCGACCGTGCACGGGCGCTGTCCGGCCCACGTCACCCTCCGAGAGAACGTGCCGCAGGAGCTGTGGGCGGCGGGGGACCAGGCATCGGTGCACCAGGTCCTGGTCAGCCTGGCGCTCAATGCCATCCAGGCGATCCCCCCGGGCCGTCCGGGCCAGGTGAGCGTGGAGGCGCGGAGCGAAGGAGGGCGCATCCGGATCGAGGTGAACGACGACGGCGAGGGCATGCCCCCGCAGGTGCTCCGCCGCCTGTTCGAGCCCTTCTTCACGACCAAGCCCTTCGGCGCCGGAACGGGCCTGGGCCTGGCGCTCTCGCGAGGGCTGGTCGCCGGCCTCGGCGGAGAGCTACGCCTCGAGAGCGAGGCCGGCCGAGGCACCCGGGCCGTGGTGGAGCTGCCCGAAGCCCGGCCACAACGGGCGGCGGCGAAGGCCAGCGCCCCGGGCTGACCCGGGGCGCGCCCGGCCGTTCACGCGGCGGCGTTCTGCTCGCGCAGGAGCCCGAGGTCCGCGTCCGCCTTCTGGAACGCCTCGACCACGCGCGCGAGGTGCTCCTTTTCGTGGAGCACCGTGGTGGTGGCCCGGACCCGGGCCGTCCCGCGCGCGATGACGGGGAAGCGATAGCAGGGCAGGTAGACCCCGTGCTGGAGGAGGCGCTCCGAGAACGCGATGGCGGCCTCCTCCTGGCCGATGAGGACCGGCACGACCGGGAGCTGGCCGTCCCCGAGGATGCGGAAGCCGAGCGCCAGGAGCTCGGCGCGGAGCTGGTCGGCGGTGTCGCGGAGCCGTGCCCGGAGATCCCGTCCCTGGATGCACAGATCGATCGCCTCGATCATCGCGCCGGCCATGACCGCGGGCATCGCCGAGGACGAGAGGTACGGCCGCGACGTCATCCGCAGGTACTGGATCAGGTCGTGCCGGCCGGCGAGGAACCCGCCCATGCCGCCGAGCGCCTTGTCGAACGAGCCCATCACGAGATCGGCGCGCCCCTGGAGCCCGAAGTGCTCCAGGGTCCCCCCGCCCCGCTCGCCCATGACGCCGAAGCCGTGCGCGTCGTCGATCATCAGCGCGGCCTCGTACTCCTCGGCCACGCGAACGATCTCGGGGAGAGGGCTCACCTCGCCGTCCACGCTGAAGACGCCCTCGGTGATGATCATCCGCGGGTGGTGGTCCTTCGCCTGCTCGAGCTTGCGGACGAGGTCGTCGATGTCGTTGTGCGCGTAGATGAACCGTTTCGCGTGGCTGAGCGCGATCCCGTCGAAGACCGTCGCGTGGTTCCGCTCGTCGGCGATCACCGCCGCCGCGCCCTTGCGGTAGTGCAGGCCCCCGAGGAACGGATCGAGCAGACCGCTGACGGCGCCGACGTTGGCCATGTAGCCCGTCGGGAAGGTGAGCGCGTCCTCGGTGCCGGCGAGGTCCGCGATCCGCCGCTCGAGCTCGATGAGCAGATCCAGGTTCCCGCAGAGCACCCGGGAGCCGCCCGGCCCCACCCCGTGCGCGTCCAGTGCGCGCCGCGCACCCTCGAGCACCCTCGGGTGCTGCGCGAGCCCGAGGTAGTTGTTCGAGCAGAGCATCACCACCTCGCGCCCCCCGATGATGCACGTCGGGTTCGTGCTGGCCGACTGGACGGGGACGTATCCAGGGTAAAGGCCGGCGTTCGTGATGGTGGCGAGGGTCTTGCTGACGGTCTCGAGCTTCCGGGTCTCGCGTGACGAGCGGCCACGCTTGCGCAGTTCGCGAAGGTCCATGGAGCCTCCGGGGGACATCGTGGAACCCCGAGGTACGCAGACGGGTCTGACGTTCCGCGGCACGTACGGCGGGTGAGAATCGGCCAAGCGCTGGTAAGTCCGAAGGAACCGGCCCGGTTGGGGCTCCCGGGGATGTCCCTTATTCGTGGGGGATTGTCAACCCGGGGAGGCGGGCGGGCGCACGTCCGGCCGCTCCGGCGGCGCGGCTCGAAGCTCGGAGCCCGGATCCTGCGCGGCAGCGGGGAGGGCGTGCGGCTCCTCGGGCATGGCGATCCAGAGCGCGAGGTACGCGAGAATCCCCCACCCCCCAAACGGGATGGAGAGCAGGAAGATGACGCGCACGAGAGCGATCGGCAGCTCGAAGCGGTTGGCGATCCCCCGGCAGACGCCGGCGATCATCCGGCCGGTCCTGGCCCTGGTCCACTCGCGGACGGGCCGGCGATCGCCGATCCAGCTCGTGCAGGAGGCGCAGCGCGTGGCGCCGGGAGGACACTCCGAGAGGCAGTAAGGGCAACGCATCTCCTGATCCTAACCTTGCGCCGCCCGTCCGAACACGCCGTGCCAGAAGCGCCTTCCGCCCCGGAGCGGCACCTCCTTGCTCCGGCGCAGCGCGAGGCCGTAGGCCCGGCACAGCTCGACGAGCTCCTCCGGCGGCACGAGCCGCGCCGCCTTCACGATGAGCTGGAGGGCCCGCGACGGCGCGTCGAGGGCATCGCCGCCCGGGAGCTGGAGGACCACCGAGAGGGCGCCGCGCTCTGCCAGCCACTCCGAGACCCGCCGCACGAGCACCTCCGGGTGCAGGTACTCGAGCACCAGCGCGGCGTGGACCAGGTCGTAGGACTGGGGCGCCGAACGGAAGTCGGCGATGTCGGAGTGGTACAGCTCGAGGCGCGGCCCGAGGTGCAGGAACCGCTGCCGGGCGATCCCGAGGTGCTGCAGGTTCACGTCCACGCCGACCACGCGGCGGGTGACCGAGGGATCGACGTGCTCGAGCCCGTTCCCGGTCGAGCAGCCGACCAGGAGGACGCGGTCGGGCTGGGCCGCGAGCACCACCTCCTGGAACAGGGCGGAGAGCGGACCGAGCTGATCGACGCCGCCCGGCCCGGAGCCCATGTGGCGCTCGTAGTCGCTGGCCTGGACGACGCTCCACGGGTTGGGCGAGGGCATCCGGCAAGCCTAGCGCAAACCCGACGCGCTCGTGCGCTCGGTCGCGTCCCCGGCGAGCAGCGCGATCGTCCGCGCCCGGGCGGCGTCGGCGAGCTCGCCGGGGCCGGGGTACGACCTCGACGGCAGGGGCTCACCCAGGCGCACGATGGCGCGGGCGCCTTGCATCGAGGCCAGGCGGAGGTAGTGCGGGACGAAGGTGTCGTTCCCGATCCAGGCGAGCTCCCGCGGCTCGAAGACGAGGGCCGCGGGGACGACCGGGACGCCGAGCGCCTGGGCGACGCCGAAGAGCCCCTTGCGGAACGGCAGCACGACCGAGCCGTCGGTGGTCGTGCCTTCGGGGAAGTTGAGGATGATGCCGCCGTCGCGGAACACCTGCTCCGCAGCGCGCATCACCGCGCGCCGGGACCGCGCCTCGCCGCGCTCGACGAAGACGACCCCGAGCCGCCGTGCGGCCTGCCCGAACATGGGCCAGCGCGCCAGCTCGGCCTTGGAGATGGCCAATGCGTCCACCTGCGCCGCGAGGACCAGCGGGTCGAGATACGAGAGGTGGTTCGAGACGACGAGGGCCGGGCCCTGCGGCACCGGACCCTGCGCCTCGACCGCGATGCCGTGGATCCGCATCACCTTCCGCGAGGCCCGGCCGAAGTGGGCCGCGCGCTCGCGCAAGAGGGCCACCCGATCGCCGCGCGGGGCCCGGGTCGGCCGCACGATGACGGAGCACGCGAGCCAGACCAGGCGGAAGACCCGGACGATCGCGCGGAGCACGCTCCAGGCGGTCGGGCGCGCGCGGAAGGTCCGATCCTGGCGAGTTCCGGCTCTGTCGTTCACGAGGACCTCGCGGCGCGTCTCTCGAAGGCCCCGATGGTGACCGAAGCGCGGCCGGAGGGCAATGCCCCCCGCCGCCGAGCGTCCGGCCGGCGGCCTGGAACGCCGCTGATCGGTGCCATGGCCGGGGAGGGATCGGACCGCACGGCTTCACCCGCCGCGTGGGCCCCCGCCGCATCGCTTGCTTCGCGCGTGCAACCGGCTATTTACGGGACGCCATGAGCGATCCCCTCGGCCTCGTCACCTCGTTCCCGATCACGCCCGGCCGCACCGGCCGCCTCGTCTCCCTCCCCGAGCTGGAGCGCCGCGGCCTGGGCCCGGTCTCGCGCCTGCCCGTCTCGCTCCGCATCGTCCTCGAATCGCTGGCGCGGAACGTGGACGGCCAGCGGGTCACGGAGGACGACGTGCGCGCGCTGGCGTCCTGGGGGCCGAAGGCCGAGCGCACGCGCGAGATCCCGTTCGTGGTCGGCCGGGTGCTCCTGCAGGACTTCACCGGCGTCCCGCTCATCGCCGACCTCGGGGCGATGCGCTCCGCGGTCGCCCGGCTGGGACGCGATCCGGCGCTGGTCGAGCCGATCGTGCCCGTGGACCTCGTCATCGACCACTCGGTGCAGGTGGACGCGTATGCTGCGCCCGACGCCCTGGCGATCAACACGCGGCTGGAGATGCAGCGGAACCGCGCCCGCTACGAGTTCCTGCGGTGGGGAACCCAGGCCTTCAAGAAGCTCCGGATCGTGCCGCCGCAGGTCGGCATCTGCCATCAGGTGAATCTGGAGATGCTCGCCCGCGGCGTGCTGGAGGAGGGCGGCCTCGCCTACCCGGACACGCTCGTCGGCACCGATTCCCACACACCCATGGTGAACGGTCTCGGGCTCGTCGCCTGGGGCGTGGGCGGGATCGAGGCCGAGGCGGCCATGCTCGGCCAGCCGGTCTACTTCCTCACCCCGGACGTCGTCGGCGTCCACCTCACCGGCTCCCTGCGGCCCGGCGTCACCGCCACCGATCTGGTGCTCCGCGTGACCGAGCTGCTCCGCAAGGCCAAGGTCGTCGGCAAGTTCGTCGAGTTCTTCGGCGCCGGCGCCGAGACCCTGCCGGTGCCGGAGCGCGCCACGCTCTCCAACATGGCGCCGGAGTACGGGGCGACCGTCGGGTTCTTCCCGCCGGACGAGCAATCGGTCCGGTACCTCGAGCAGACCGGCCGGCCGAAGGAGCTGGTCGAGCTCTTCCGCGCGTACTACCGGGCGCAGGGGCTGCTCCGGATCCCCGGCCCGGGCGAGGTGGATTACTCGGAGGTGATCCCGCTCGACCTCTCCACGATCAAGCCGGCGGTCGCGGGCCCGAAGCGGCCGCAGGACCGCATCGACCTCCCCGCCCTCGGCGAGGTCTTCCGCGACCTGCTCACGCGCAAGGACGCGACGGGCTACGGCCTCGCGCCGGACGCGCTCCAGGCCCGGCACCGCTTCGAGAACGGCTCGAACGCGCCGGCGGCCGGCGGAGGCTCGCAGGAGCCGTCGAGCGTGCCGAACGGGCGGCGCAAGAACACGAGCACGCTCACCGAGTACGAGATGGTGAACAACCGCCCCACGCCCACGCCGCAGGAGGACCTGCCCGCGCCGCCGGCGATGCTCCGCGACGAGGACGTCGAGGTCGGCCACGGCGACGTGCTCATCGCGGCGATCACCTCCTGCACGAACACCTCGAACCCGAGCGTCATGCTCGCCGCGGGCCTCCTCGCCCGCAAGGCGGTCGCGCGCGGCCTCGAGGTGAGGCCGACGGTGAAGACGTCGCTCGCGCCCGGGTCGCGCGTGGTCTCGCGCTACCTCGAGCGCACCGGCCTCCAGAAGGACCTCGACGCGCTCGGCTTCCACACCGTCGGCTACGGCTGCACCACCTGCATCGGCAACTCCGGCCCGCTCGACGCCCGGATCGAGGACCTGGTCACGAAGAATGACGTCGTCGCCGCCTCGGTCCTCTCCGGGAACCGGAACTTCGAGGCCCGGGTGCACCAGTCGGTGAAGGCCAACTTCCTCATGAGCCCGCCGCTCGTGGTCGCCTTCGCCCTCGCCGGGCGCGTCGACATCGATCTCGAGAAGGAGCCGATCGGGATCGGGCGCGGCGGCGAGAAGGTGTACCTGCGCGACCTCTGGCCGACGCCGGAGGAGATCGAGGCGCTCCGCGCGGAAGCCGGCGACCCGGCGCTGTACCGGTCGAACTACGGGCCGCTCCTGGAAGGCGGCGCCGGCCTGGAGCTGCCGGGCTGGTCCGATCTCCCGGTCCGGGGCGGCGTCCTCTACGAGTGGGACCCGCAGTCGAACTACATCCAGGAGCCCCCCTTCTTCCAGCCGTTCCCCCTCTCCCCCACCCCGCCCGGCGAGGTCCGCGGCGCGCGGCCGCTCGCCATCTTCGGCGACTCGGTCACGACGGACCACATCAGCCCGGCGGGCTCGATCAAGGCGTCCTCGCCCGCCGGCGCGTACCTCCAGTCGCTCGGGGTGCCGGTCGCCGACTTCAACAGCTACGGCGCGCGGCGCGGCAACCACGACGTGATGGTGCGCGGCACCTTCGCCAACGTCCGCGTGCGGAACCTCATGGTGCCCGGCGCCGAGGGCGGTGTGACCCAGCACCAGCCCGACGGCCGGCGGATGTCGATCCACGAGGCGGCCCTCGCCTACGCGAAGGAGAACGTCCCGCTGTGCCTCATCGCCGGCCAGGAGTACGGCACCGGCTCGTCCCGCGACTGGGCGGCGAAGGGGCCGGCCTTGCTTGGCGTGCGGTTCGTGGTGGCGCGGTCGTTCGAGCGGATCCACCGGTCGAACCTCGTCGGCATGGGGATCCTCCCCTGCCAGTTCGCGGAGGGGACCTCGGCGCAGACGCTCGGGCTCGACGGCACCGAGACGTTCGACCTCACCGGCACCGGCCAGTCGCCGCGTCCGCGGCAGCAGGCGACCCTGGTCGTCCACCGCGCGGACGGACGTACGGACGAGGTCCCGGTGACGCTCCGGATCGACACGCCGATCGAGGTCGAGTACCACCGGCACGGCGGTATCCTGCCGTTCGTGCTGAGGAAACTGCTGGGGGTGGCGAAGAGCTAGCCTCCGGATTCTTGCCCACCCGCCCGGCGGCGGCGTACATAGGCGCGCATGTCCGCCGACGCCCTGCTCGTCTACGCTGGCTTCTTCGCCGCCGCGTTCCTCTTCTTCGTCGCCGCCCAGAATCGCGGGCTCGCCGCGATCGCCGTGGTCGCCTCGGGGCTCGAGATCCTGAGGCACCTCGACGTCATCCGGCTCCAGATCGGCCGCGTCCCGGGCTACGTGCTCCCGCTCGTCCTGGCCCTGGGCCTGGCCGTGCCGGCGCTCCTCGTCTGGTTCAAGTCGACCGCGAAGTCCGCCGTCTCGGCGTCGGCGATCGGGACGCTGGTGGGCGTGATCCAGGTGCTCGGGGTGTTCACGCGGGTGACCAGGTAGTCGCGGCCTACTTCCGCCACGCGGCGGCGATCGCCGCCGTGGCGGCCGCGTCCGCCAGCATGCCGAGGTGCGTCTGGCCGGGCACGACGGCCAGCGAGATGCGGGGATTGACCGCCTGCAGCATCGGCTGGAACTGCCCGGAGTCGAACAGCTCGTCGTCCGAGCCGACCACGATCGTCGTCGGCGCGGTGATGCGGGCCATCACGGCACGCCAGTCCCGGCCGAGCTGGATGCTCGCCATCAGGCGGAAGGAATAGACCGGCGTCCGGTTCTCCTCCGCCCGCGCATTCGTGGCGAAATGGATCACCGGCAGGCCCTGGAACCACGGCAATCCCAGTCGATCGAGGACGGAGAGCGCGACGACACGCGGCAGCGCCACGTCGGCCCAGCCGCCGGAGTTCGGCTTGCTGGTCGGGGAATCGAACGCGATGTAGGGCGAGATCGCGAGATAGTCGTCGAACAGACCGGCCCGTCCGCCGCCGGCCACCCGCAGCACGAAGCCGCCCCCGGCGGAGAATCCCGCCAGCGTGCGGCGCACGCCCTGCCGATCGAGGCCGAGGCCCTCGACGAGGTCTGCGAGATCGTCTTCGAGCTGGCCGACGTAGGAGACGTCTCCGTTCCGGGTGCCGCTGCCGCCGTGCCCGCGCAAGCTGATCGAGTAGACGGTGGCACCCTCCGCCTGCAAGGCCTGCGCGACCTTCATCATCTCGGTGCCCGACCCGCTCGATCCGTGCACCAGCACGACCGCCCGGTCGGGCCGGCCGGGATAGACGCGATGGAGGAGCGGAGCTCCGTCACGCGCCTTCAGCGTCTGCGTCGCGGGCAGCTCGCCGAGGTTCCATCGGTCGATACCGGGAACGGAGTCGCCGGCCGCCAGCACCGGCGGGGCGGCAGGCTCGTCGAAGGCGATGGCCGCTGCGACGATGGCAGCTGCGATCACGACGAGGGCGGCGACGACGAGGGCGATCCGGAGAAGCATGGCTGGATGCTCGCTCAGCAGCGGCGGTTCGGCCAGTACATCGAACGTCCCGGCCGCCGAGACTGCTGTCGCGCTACCACCTGCTCGGGCGCTCCGGGCTGCGGGTGAGCCCGATGGCCTAAGAACCATGACCTTCGGGACGGAGTGACGCCCCACCGGGGCGCTGGGCACACCTTCCCCTCCTGGTTCACGATTCGTCGCATCTACGGAGGGTGATCATGAACGAGACGGCGCACCCCTGGACCCGGCGGTCGGCCCTGGCCTGGACCGTGGTCATCGCCACCGCCTGCGCCCTCTACGTCGCCGGCATTGGCCACGAGCCCATCTGCTACGACGAGGTCATCTCCGACGCCCTCGCCCGCCGCCCCCTGGGCGAGCTGCTCGGGTTGCTCCGCCACGACAACCACCCGCCGCTCTTCTACGTCCTGCTCCACTTCGTCCGCGCCGCGCTGGGTGGCTCGGAGTGGGCCCTGCGCGTGCTGCCGACGGCGGGCAGCATCGGCCTCGTGGCGCTGGGCGCCGGACCGGTGCGCCGGCTTGTCGGCGATCGGACCGCGCTCCTCTACGCCGGCGTGGCGCTCTGCTTGCCCGTGTTGCTCGTCTACGCGCACGAGGCCCGCATGTACACGCCGGCCGCCCTGGCGGTGACCGCGGCGTCGGCCTACGGAGCCCTGGCCGTGCGCCACGGCCGGCGCGGCGACTGGATCGGCTTCGGCCTCGCCTCGCTGGCGGCCGCCTACCTGCACAACTTCGGGCTCATGGCCGTCTTCTTCGCCCACGCCTTCGTGCTGGGCTGGGTCCTCCTCCGCCGCCGGGAGCGGCTCGCGCCCTGCCTGTGGACGAGCGGGCTCGTGGCTGCCGGCTACGCGCCCTGGCTCGTGCGGGTGGCCGCCCAGGCCGCCCAGGTGAAGGGTGCGGGCTTCTGGATCCCGCCGCTCTCATGGAAGGGCCTCTGGGAGGTGCTGCTCCGGCCGTTCGTCTACAAGGAGCTCTACCCCGGCTACCCCGAGGTGCGCCCCTGGATGATCGCCGCCCTGGCGGTCTTCATTGCCCTGATCCTCTGGGGCCTCATCGATGCCTGGCGGCGACGGGACGCGGAGGCGCGGACCACCGGCGCGCTGCTCCTCACCGTCTACCTGGGCACCTTCGCCGCCGGGGTCGCCGTCTCGCTCGTGGTCCTGCCGGTGTTCTTCCACCGCTACTTCATCGTCAACACCGGCGTCCTCGCGCTCCTGGCGGCGATGGGGGCCGCGCGGCTGCCGCGCCGGGCCTCGGCCTGGGCGGCGCTCGGGGTCTTCGCCCTGCTCAACGTCACCACCTTCCGCGACGTCTACACCCAGACCCTCAACGCCCCGATGCGCACGGTCACCGACGACCTGCGCGGCGTGCTGCTGCCGGGCGACCTCGTCATCACCTCCGACTCCTGGTCGCTCGGGCCGTCGATGTACTACCTGCCCGAGGCGGTCTTCTTCCACACCGACAACCCGTGGGAGGCTCGGTGGGGGCAGATCCTCGAGGTGCTGGTCCCGCCGCTTCACCGCGAGAAGGGTCTCGAGGAGCTCCTCTCGACGCGGCGCTCGTTCTGGTATCTCACCTGCTCCATCGGCATGGCCAAGGACATCTCGGAGATCGTCGATGTCGACGAGGGCTGGGAGGCGCAGGGCGACCCGCGCGTCTGGCGAAAGCTGCCCTATGGAGCCTACGGGTTCACGGCCCAGCGCTACGTCTACACCGGCAGAAAGCTGGAGGGGGGCACGCTCGAGGTGCGCCTCACCGGGCTCCGGCCGGGTGGCTCCCTCTTCGTCAGCCTGTTCGACCGGGCCCCGCTCCAGGGCAAGCCGGCCCGCTGGAAGCTCATCCCCGTCGACGGCCCCGAGCTCACCTTCCGGGTGGGCGGGGTCAGCGACGGGGACCACGCGCTCATCATCCTGCACGACGAGGACGGCAACCAGCGCTGGGACGTCGACGAGCGGCGCCGGCCGATCGAAGGCGGCTTCGCGGTCAACGGCGACAAGGTCGTCGAGGACGCCGTCGCCTCCGGGATGAAGCGCGAGGACCTCGGCCTCGACCTCTTCACCTTCGACAACCTGAAGTTCCCGTTCACCGGGCCGACGCAGGTGATCGAGGCGAGGCTGAGCTATCCCCGCCCGGCTCCCGCGGCGCGCTGAGCCGGGCAGTCCGCCGGGGCCGTCAGAGGTCCGTTCGGCTCGCGACCCCGGCCTTCGACGCCATCTCCCGGTTCACGCCCATGAACACCGCGCGCTTCTTCCCGCCGAGGAGCTCCGGATCGAGGACGAGCTCGTCCCCCGCCGCGATCTCGGTGGGGTAGGTCTCGTCGAGCAGCTGCACCGCCGCGTCGGTCGTGATGTGGGTGGGGATGACGATCTTCGGCGCGACCTGGGCGAGCAGCCCGTACGCCTTCCGGTTCGTCAGGTCCGCCTCCGAGTTGAGCACGTCCTCGAGCAGGTGGATCATGACGTCGGCACGGCCGATGGCCCGGAGCTGCTCGGGGGTGAGCGTCGTCTGCCCGCAGTCCCCCATGTGCACCACCCGCTTGCCCGCCACTTCGACCACGAAGATGGTGTTGGTGTTGCCGTCGAGGATGTCGTCGAGGTGGGACGACGCGATCGCCTGGACCTTCACATCGCCGCTCTCGGCCGTCCAGAAGACGGATCCGGGTTCCTTCACGGGCTGCGCGCCGCCCCGGAGCTTCTGGCCCTTGAACCTCTGGAACAGGTTGGGCTGCAGGTGGTCGGCGTGATCGTGGCTCGCGAGGAAAACGTTGCGTGGGTCGTCGATCTCCGCGGCCAGGTCGTCCGGAACCACCATCGTGTCCAGGAACACCTTCACGCCCTGAGGGCTCACGAGGACGAACGACGCCGGGGTCCGATCGGCGACGGCGGCCACCATGCCGCCCTTCCCCTCGGTCCCTTGCAGCGCGCGCAGGGTCGGAGCGCGTGCGGCGGAGGACTCCTTCGGCCGGCGGATGAGGAGGAACGCCGCGACCGCGACGAGCGCCACGGCGACGACGAGCAAAGCACGCTTCCAGGAACGAGACATGACCCCTCCAAAGGATGTGAGGCTCGGAACGGGCTGCGTTCACCCGGACCGAGAGTCGAGACGAGGACCTCGATGGCTTATTCACCACGGCTGAAGAGCTTGCCCCTCCAAAGCGGGATCCAGCGGCCACTCACGACTCCACGGCGACCGCTCGTTCCCCGAGATCGACCGTCCATCGTTTCGCTTCCGTCGTTTGCCTCACCTCGCGGTTCTCACCTGCGAGGAGAATCCGCCCCCAGGAGGCCACCCAATGCGCCGAGCAACCTTCGCCCCGCTCCTTTCCGTCGTCCTCGTCCTCGTCCTCGCCCCCTTCGCCACCCCCGCCGCGGCCGAACGGACCGTGGATCCGGCGGTGAAGCTCCTCGTGAGCAGCGCCGACGGGGAGCTGGTCGAGGCGCCGGCGTACGCCGCCGAACCCCGGCGCGAGAGCTTCGAGGTGCTGCCCGCGAAGCGGCGCCAGACCTTGGCCGGCTGGGGCGGCGCCCTCAACGAGAAGGGCTGGGAGATGCTCCAGGTGCTCCCGCCCGACGCCCGCGCCCAGCTTCTGCGCCGGATGTTCGTGGCCGGAGAGGGCCTCTCGCTCAACTTCGGCCGCGTCCCCGTGGGCGCGAACGACTACGCGCTCTCGCGCTACTCCCTCGCCGAGACCCCGGGCGACCTCTCGATGGAGAAGTTCTCGATCGAGCGCGACCGGAAGATGATCATCCCGTACGCTCGCGCGGCGCAGGCGCTCCAGCCCGGCATGCGCTTCTGGGCCTCGCCCTGGTCGCCTCCGCCGTGGATGAAGGACAACGGAGGCTTCGACTCGGGCCGGATGAAGGACGACCCCGAGATCTTCGCCGCGTACGCGCTGTACCTCGCGAAGTTCGTCGAGGCGTACCGTGCCGAGAAGATCCCGGTCGAGGCGATCGCGGTCCAGAACGAGCCCCAGATCCTCACCGCCTACCCCTCGTGCCAGTGGGACCCGCCACAGTTCCAGACCTTCATCCGGGACCACCTCGGCCCCACGCTCGTGAAGCGGAACAGCGGCGCGAAGGTGATCCTCGGGACCTTCAACATGCCCAGGGACGACGGGCACGTCCGGGCGGTGCTCGACGACGACAAGGCGCGCTCGTTCGTGGGGATCCTCGGGCTCCAGTGGGACGGCATCTCGGTCCTCGGCGCGGCGAGGAAGCGGGCGCCCGCGGTGCCCGTCTGGCACACCGAGACCGACTGTGGGAACCACCACTGGGAGAGAGGTTTCGACCCGGACAAGCCGCAGAACGACATGGACTACGCGGTGATGACCTGGCGGGCCATCCGGCGGTACGTCGCGGGCGGCGTGGAGGTGTACAGCCTCTGGAACCTGGTCCTCGACGAGACCGGCAAGAGCATCGACGCGAAGATGCCCTGGCCGCAGAACTCGCCGATCGTCGTCGACCGGCAGACGAAGAAGGTCACGTACACGCCGATGTTCCTCGCGGTGCAGCACTGGAGCCGGTTCTCCGTCCCGGGCTCGGTGGTGCTCGAGCCCTGCGGCATCGAGAACGGGCTCGCGGTCGTCCGCCCGGACGGCTCGGCGGCCGTGCAGCTCATGAACCCCGGCACGGCCGAGGCGACCCTGCGGGTCCAGCTCGGCACGAAGGCGTGGGACACGGTCCTGCCGGCCCGGAGCTTCGCGACCATGCTCATCCCGCCGAAGATGCTCATTTCACCGCAGGTGCCCTGATCAGGGTCAACGGGTCCAGAACCGGGACTTATGACCTCATCACCTCCGCTATTGAACCGACGCGCCGCGTGAGGCATGTTTCGGGACCCACTTTCTCGCAGGGACCCGACTCCGATGATCAAGGCCGAAACTCTCTGGCTCGACGGCAAGCTCGTCCCGTTCGACGAGGCGCGCACCCATGTCCTCACCCACGCACTCCACTACGGCATCGGCGTGTTCGAGGGCATCCGCGCGTACAAGACCGCCGACGGTCGCTCCGCCGTCTGGCGCCTGAAGGAGCACGTCCACCGGCTCTACGACTCCGCCCACATCCTCATGCTCGAGATCCCCTTCCCGGCGGAGCGGATCGAGCAGGCCTGCATCGAGGTGCTGAAGTCGAACAAGCTCGCCGCGGGGTACCTCCGTCCCATCGCCTACACCGGCGCGGGCGCGCTCGGCGTCGGCGCCCAGAACGCGATCCAGACGGTGATCGCGGCCTGGCCGTGGGGCGCCTATCTCTCCGAGGAGGGCCTGAAGCGCGGCATCCGCGCCAAGGTCTCGTCGTTCACCCGGCTGCACGTGAACATCTCGATGGTGCGGGCGAAGGTGACCGGACAGTACGTGAACTCGTTCCTGGCCACGCGCGAGGCGTCGATGGCCGGCTACGAGGAGGCCATTCTCCTCGACACCGACGGCTACGTGTCCGAGGGAGCGGGCGAGAACCTCTTCATCGTGAAGGACGGGGTCCTCAAGACCCCGCCCCTCTCCTCCGCCGTGCTCGCCGGCATCACCCGCGACGCGGTGATCCGGATCGCGAAGGACCAGGGCATTCCGGTCTCCGAGGAGAAGTTCACCCGCGACACGATGTACCTCGCCGACGAGCTGTTCATGACCGGCACGGCCGCCGAGGTGACGCCGGTGCGCGAGGTCGACAACCGCCGGATCGGCAAGGGAGAACCGGGGCCCGTGACGAAGCGGATCCAGGAGGTCTTCTTCCGCGCAGTCCGCGGCGAGGAGCCCAAGTACCGCGAGTGGACTACCCCGTACGACCTGGGTGGCAAGTAAGCGCTTCGCGGTTCTCCAGCCCTGCTTCAAGCGGCCGCGCTCCCCCGGGAACAAACGCGGCTGCCTGGCCGTTGTGTGCCGGAGAGGTCAAAGGAGTTGACCTCGACGCGATCTACGGTCAGTATCCGCCCGAGTTTCGGGTGGTTCCAACACCAGGGGCGGGGGCCCGGCGCACCGGCACCACTCACGATCGGCAGCTCCCCGCCGCACGAGGCAAGCATCGCGCCCGCTCGCTTCCCTCCCAGGAGACACGAGATGCGGACCCGATACGTCGACATCGACGATCGAATGGAAGACCTCGCCGAGCGGATGCGCGGCGACCCCGAGCTCGCGGCCGAGTTCCTGCGCCGGTACGAGATCTCGTGGCTCTACCACGAGAACGCGCTCGAGGGCGTCGTCTACTCCAGCCAGGAGCTCGAGACCGCGCTCGCCCAGCCGACGCTGACCGACGCCACCTTCGTCTCCGCCCTCACCGAGCTCCGCAACCACAAGGCGGCCATCGACCTCGTGCGCGAGGAGGCCAAGTCCAAGAAGCTGAAGCTCGGAGCGGCGCTGGCGAAGCGCCTGCACGAGATGCTCGGCCAGGGAATCGAGGGGCGCGCGGCGGCGGACTATCGCAAGGACATGCCGCTCCACCGGGCCTACTTCCACGAGATCGCGCAGCCGGCCCGGATCGCCCCGCTCCTCCAGAAGCTGTTCGACTCCTGCGAGACCGCCGAGTTCCGCAACAGCCACCCCATCCAGCAGGCGACGAAGCTCCACCACGGGTTCATGCAGGTGTTTCCGTACACCGACAACTCCGGCCGCGTGGCGCGCCTGCTCGCGAACCTCGTCCTGCTCCACCGCGGCTACCGGCTGCCGGTGATCGTCCACGCCACGGACCGGCAGCGCTATTACGAGTCGCTGCGGCTCACCGACGCGGCGCTGCGCGACCTCACCGTCGAGGCACTCGACAACGCCCTCTCGCAGGCCGAGAAGCTGTTTGCTGAGGCCCCGACGAGGGTCCGCAAGGCCGCCCGCTGAGCGGCGCGCGAGCGGTACGAAGGGTACCCGCGCAGGGGTGAAATCGAGGCTGACCCGCTCACCCGTTCAGGGTTGCCGCGGGCGGCCCGACCCTTGATGGCCGGGCCTCCCATCGGGCAAGCATCCGGATCCTGAAGGCAATTCGGCCAGCGGCCACACGCCCTGGGGCGAGCGTGGCCGGGCCGTTGCCGGCTATTGTATAGCTACGCCCCTTCCATGCTCCTCGGAGCCCACGAACCCATTGCCGGCGGCATCTCGAAAGCCTTCGCTCGCGCGGAGGACGACGGGGCCGACTGCGTCCAGGTGTTCACCCGGAACGCCCGGGGCTGGGTGGCCAGGCCACTGGAGGACGAGGAGGTCGAGCGGTTCCGCAAGGAGGCCCGCCGGACCGGGAAGCCGGTGGCCGCGCACTCCTCCTACCTCATCAACTGCGCCTCGGCCGACCGGACGGTCCGCAAGAAGAGCTGGGCGGCGCTCGCCGAGGAGCTCGGCCGCTGCGAGCGGCTCGGCATCCCGGCACTCATCTTTCACCCGGGGAGCCACGAGGATGCCGCCGAGGGAGCGAAGCTCGTGATCGAGGCGATGGAGCGGGCGCTCGCCGCGGTGCCGGGCAAGGGCCGGTTGCTCCTCGAAAACACGGCGGGGCAGGGATCGAACCTCGGCTGGCGCTTCGAGGGGCTGGCCGCCCTGCGTGAAGGGCTGCCGGCGGCCGCGCGGCGGCGCACCGGGGTGTGCGTGGACACCTGCCATCTCTTCGCCGCCGGCTACGACGTGACCACCGAGGCGGGGTACGAGCGGACGATCGAGGAGCTCGATGCCACCGTCGGCCTCGCGAACGTCCGGGCCTTCCACCTCAACGACTCCCGGAAGCCGCTCGGCTGCCGCGTGGACCGGCACGAGCACATCGGCCAGGGCGCCATGGGGCTCGAGCCCTTCCGGTTCCTGGTGAACGACGACCGGTTCGCGGAGACGCCGGGGTTCGTCGAGACCGAGCTGCGATTCAAGGAGAACATCGAGGCGCTCCGCAGCCTCGTGAGCGCATGAAGGCCATGTCCGAACGCCAGGAAGAGCCCCCAGGTTCCCGCTCGCGAGTCCGGAGCGAGATCCGCGCCGCGCGGATGTCTCTCTACGCGCGCGAGCCCGACCAGGCGCGCACCCGGCTCGACCGACTCGTCCAGTACGCGCGGGGCCATCGCCGCGGGCTCATCCTCACCCACGACAACCCCGATCCCGATTCGCTCGCCGCCGGCGTGGCGCTCGCCTACCTGCTGGGCAAGCTCGCCGGCGTGCAGGCCGAGGTCGCGTACGGCGGGATCATCGGCCGGTCGGAGAACCGGGCGCTCGTGAAGGTCCTGAAGCTCCCGGTGATCCCGATCGCCCGTGTCGACTTCGACGACTACGACCTCATCTGCATGGTCGACACCCAGCCCGAGCAGGGGAACCACTCCCTGCCCGCCGCCCATTTCCCCGACGTGGTGATCGACCACCACCCCGAGCGTCCCGACACGCAGCTGGCGCCGCTCGTCGACGTGGGCGGGCCGATGGGCGCCACCTCGACGCTGCTCGTCGGCTACTTCCGCGAGAGCGGCCTCAAGGTCCCGCCGGAGATCGCGACCGCGCTCTTCTACGGCATCAAGGCCGACACCCGCGACCTCGGGCGCCAGACCACCGCCGTGGACGTGGACGCGTACCTCTGGCTCTTCCCGATGGTGGACAAGGAGGCGCTCGCCGAGATCGAGCACCCCAAGCTCCCGGCGGACTACTTCCGCCTGCAGCACCTGGCGATCGAGAAGGCGGTGGTCTACGCCGACGCGGTGGTCTGCGATCTGGCCGACATCTACGCGCCCGACATGGTCGCCGAGGTGGCGGAGCGCTTCATCTCGCTCGGGGGCATGCGCTGGTCGCTCGCGTTCGGCGAGTACGAGGAAGCGGTCTACTACTCCATCCGCACCGGCGACCGCAGGATGAACGCGGGCAAGCTCATCCGCGACGTCATCGAGGCCAAGGGCGGCTCGGCCGGCGGCCACGGCACCATGGCGGGCGCGCGCCTGCCGGTGAAGGGGCTCTCCGCGGCCGCCCGGAAGCGGGTCAAGGACGACGTCGTGCGCGACTTCCTCGACGCGTTCGGGATCCGAGCCCGCAAGGGAAAGAAGCTGGTGTAGCGCGCGGCCTCGGGCACGGGCAAGAAGCTCGGGCACGAGATGATCTACCTCGACCACAACGCCATCACCCCGATGCGCCCGGAGGCCCGGGCCGCGGTGGAGCGGGCGCTGTCCGTGTTCGGCAACCCGAGCTCGGTCCACGCCGCGGGGCGCGCCGCGCGCGACCTCCTCGACGGCGCGCGGGCGGAGGTGGCCACGGCGCTCGGGGCCCTGCCCTCGGAGATCGTCTTCACGAGCGGCGCGACCGAGGCCGCGGCGACGGCGATCCGCGGCGTGCTCGCAAGCGCCCCCGCCGGGCGACGGCGCCTCGTCGTCTCCGCGGTGGAGCATCCCTGCGTCCTCTCGGT
>JAEZXM010000437.1 GCA_023419875.1 Pseudomonadota bacterium
GCGTGTGCGTGCTCCCGTGCACGACGCGGTACCTCGTGACGGGCACTCCTCCTTCGCCGTGACCGAACCCAGGTGTCCGCCGCGCGGACGGGCGGCCGCGGCGCGGACCATCGGCGGAGGCGTGGAGGCCGAGCGATCGCGTGTTTGGCGCTGGCACGCCTCCTGCCTTGGCGCTGCCCATGACCGCGCCCCGACGCATCCTCCGCCGCGCCACCTATCTCCTCTCGCGCCGCTGCACCCAGCGCGAGTACTTGCTCAAGCCCTCGCCCCTCACGAACCTCACCCTCAAGTACGTCCTCGCCATCGCGGCCGACCGCTACGGCGTCCTCATCCACGCCGCCTGTTTCATGAGCAACCACTTTCATCTCGTGGTCACCGACGTCCTCGGAAACCTTCCCGAGTTCACCCGCATCCTCGACGGCATCATCGCCAAGGCTCTCAACTCGCTCTACGGCCGCTGGGAGAACCTCTGGGCTCCCTCGAGCTACAGCGCCGTCCTCCTTGAATCCCCCGAGGACATCATCGAGAAGGTCGCCTATACCCTCGCCAATCCGGCCAGCGCCGGCCTCGTCGAGCACGGCCGACAGTGGCCCGGCGTCTGGTCCGATCCGTGGTCCATCGGGGAGCAAGGACGGTGGATCGAGCGGCCGGGCCACTACTTCAGCGCCTCGATGCCGGAAAGGGAGTGGCTGGAGTTCTCTTTGCCGCCCGGCTTCAGGTCGGTCGAGGCGTTTCGGGCGAAAGTCATCGCCCGCGTGAACGAGCTCGAGAGGGCCGCCGCAGCGGAGCGCGAAGCCAAAGGGTTGAGGGTGCTGGGCGCCCGCGGGGTCATGAGGCAGAGGCACACTGAGCGGCCCGCCACGTACGAGCCCCACCGCGTGCTCGCCCCTCGGGTCGCCGCCCGGGACAAGTGGAAGAGGATGGAGCTGCTCCAGCAGCTGGTGGAGTTCCTCAAGAGCTACCGCAGGGCGTGGGAGAAGTTCTGTGGTGGCGACCGGAAAGCCGTCTTTCCTCACGGCACCTACCTCATGCGCGTGAGGTTCGGCGTGGCCTGCGCGAGCAGCTGATCCGCTCTCCTTGGCCGTCCCACACACCTCGGACTCTTGATCGCGACCCGCACGCTCGGAGGGAGAACCTCGCCCTGAGCATACGGACGCGGTCGTCTGCGCCTCTCGCTCACTTCCTTTTAGACGCGAATCCGCTCACCGCGGCGCCAAGCGGCGGCCGTTCGCGTCCGTGCGCCCTCTGGAACCGTCCTTCCCACACCGAGGTCCGCCGCGCGGCCGCCGTCCGTTTGGCGGACCTCTGGGTTGGGTTTGCCCTGCCCTGCCCTGCCCTGCCCCGGCCTTCACGCCGTCCCGTGCAGCCCGACGCGGTTCCCCTCGGTATCCAGGATGTACGCGAAGACGCCGCGACCGGGAATCGGCCGCTTGCCCACCAGGATCTTCCCGCCAGCAGGCTCCACCCGCGCCAGCCAGACGTCGAGGCTGGGACCGGCGCTGAGATAGATGCGGGAGCCGTACATCGACGGCTTGTCGTCCGGCGAGGAGAAGAGGCACCCGCTCACTTCTCCGTCGCCGTCCTGCTCGAAGAGCGCGGTCTCCTCGCTCGGGCCGACCGGCAGCCGCTCGAGCTTCCGTCCGGTCAGCCTCTGGTAGAACTCGATGGCGCGGCTCATGTCGCTCACGGGAATGTCGAACCAAGCCACCGTGCTGGCCATGTCGCCTCCTCGACCGAGCGCGATCTCGATCCCCTGATCGGGCTCGGCCGTCTCGTCTTGCCAAGTTACTGCCGGCTCGACACCGCAGCCCACCCCCTCCTGGACCGCCGGGACCACAGACGCGCAGGGACATCATGCGGACGCGGATGGTCGCCGATGACGTCGTCACCCGAGAACGTGGTAGGGCTGGAGCACCTCCAAGGAGCTCCGCACCATGCACACCGCCCGCCGCACCCACGGGTTCGGCGAGTCGGTCATCCGCGGGATGACCCGGCTCGCGAACGCCCACGGCGCGATCAACCTCGCCCAGGGCTTTCCCAACTTCCCCTGCCCCGACGTCCTGAAGGACGCTGCGGCCCGGGCGATCCGGGAGGAGCTCAACCAGTACGCGATCACCTGGGGGTCCCGCCGCCTGCGCGAGGCGATCGCGCGCAAGTACGCCGCCTGGTACGGCCTCGCCGTCGATCCGGAGGAGGAGATCACCGTCACCTGCGGCGCGACCGAGGCGATGGCCGCGTCCCTGCTCGCCCTCGTCGACCCCGGGGAGGAGGTGATCGTCTTCGAGCCCTTCTACGAGAACTACGGGCCCGACGCGATCCTGTGCGGCGCCGCACCGGTGCACGTGCCGCTCGCGCCCGAGGGCCCACTCGACCTCGATCGCCTGGCGGCGGCCTTCTCGCCGCGCACGCGCGCCATCATCGTGAACACACCCGGCAACCCCTCCGGCCGCGTCCTCGGCCGGCGTGAGCTGGAGGGCATCGCCTCCCTCTGCCGGCGCCACGACGCGTACGCGGTCACGGACGAGATCTACGAGCACATCGTCCACGACGGCGTCCACGTGCCCCTGGCCACGCTCCCCGGGATGCGCGAGCGGACCGTCACGATCTCCGGCGCGTCCAAGACGTTCGCCGTCACCGGCTGGCGGATCGGCACCATCGTCGCTCCGCCGCCGCTCACCGCCGCGATCCGGAAGGTCCACGACTTCCTCACCGTGGGCGCGCCCGCGCCGCTCCAGGAGGCGGTGGCGACGGCGATCGAGGTGCTCGGCCGGGACTACTACGACGGCATGGCGGCGGAGTACCGCCGCAGGCGCGACCTCCTCGTGGCCGCGCTGCGGGACGCGGGCTTCCGTTGCACGCCGCCCGAGGGGGCGTACTACGTCCTCGCCGACTACTCCGCGCTGTCGGGCGACGACGACGTCGCGTTCGCCCGGAAGCTCGTCGTCGACCACGGCGTCGCCGCCGTACCCGCGTCGAGCTTCTTCGCGCGGCCCGACCCCACCCGCCGGCTCGTCCGGTTCGCCTTCTGCAAGACCGACGACGTCCTCGCCGAGGCCGCGCGGCGACTCGCGCACGTGGGGCGGTGACGCTGTAGGTCGGCCGGAGCCGGGCTCCCACGCGTGATTGATCCTCGATTGTCCACGCCTTTCCTGCGCCCCCGATCCGGGACCACTCCCGATTGCCGGTCGTCCTTGACCGCGCGCGTTCCGTGATCGTATACGCTCCGTGCTTCTCACTCAGAGCGAAACCCGCGCGGACCCCGGCCGGCTCCGCACCGGAGAGCTGCGCGCGAAAGGAACCCCCCGTGAACACCCGAAGGTCCTGCATGCCCCATGGACTCGCACGCTGGCTCGTCCCGGCGGCGCTGCTCGTCGCCGCATCATCCGCCCTCGCCTACCCCCACCTCGGAGAGCGGGTGACGGTGCGCCAGCCCGACGGAACGCCGGTCGAGGTGGTCCTCTGGGGCGACGAGCTCTTCGCGCGCGCCGAGACCCCCGACGGATACGCGCTCGTGCTCGAGCCCGGCACGAACCGGATCGTCTACGCCAAGGTCGGCCCCGACGGCGAGCTCGTCTCCACCGGCGTCGTCTACACCGGGGACGAGGACGCGGTCGTGGGAGGACAGCGCAGGACCCGGACCCGCCCGCACGTCGAGAGCGAGCTCCGGCGCCACGGCGTCACCCGCGGCCTGAAGCACGGGCGCAAGCAAATGCAGCGGCGCCTCGACACCGCGCGCGGGCACCTCTGGGGCGGCGGCCGCGCACCCTGGAACGACCCGGCGCCCGGTTCGACCGCCTCGCGGGTGACGGCGCAGAGCCAGGCCCTGCTCGCCGCCGCGCCGACCGGCGCCGTGACCGGGCTCGTCGTGCTGGTCGACTTCCCGGACCGGCCCGCCACCATCGCGCAGGCCGAGCTCGAGAACGCGTTCAACGCCGCCACCTACGGCGACGCGCGCGGCTCGATCCGCACCTGGAGCGAGGCCATCTCCTACGGCGCGGTGAGCGTCAACCACCGGGTCACCGCGTACTACCGTGCCGCGTACCCCACGAGCCATTACCTGCGCGGCGGCGAGGGCGACTACAGCGCGGCGACCGAGCTGATGCGCGAGGTGTACGCGTTCATCGAAGGGAACGTGGATCTGCGGACGCTGACCGTCATCAACGGCTCGCTCAGCTCGCTCGCGGTCGTCTACGCCGGCGACGTCATCGCCAACGGCTGGGCGAACTCCCTGTGGCCGCACGCCGGCGGCGCGCGGTACACGACCTCCGAGGGCGTCCGGATCTCGCGCTACTACATGAGCAACCTCGGGACCCGGGTCCCGATCTCGCTCCGCACGCACCGCCACGAGCTGGGCCACTCGTTCTTCAGCTGGCCGGACACCTACGACTACGACGGCGACTCGAAGAGCGCGGGCGGGTTCGCGATGGAGACGGACATCCCCTGCGCTCCCTTCCGGATGTGGGCCGGATGGATCGGCGTCATCGACGTCGACGGCGTGAACCAGACGTACGCGCTCCCGCCGAACGGGGACACCGCCCTCCGCTACCGGAACCCGAGCAACGCGAGGGAGTACTTCATCGTCGAGTACCTGCGGAAGACCGGCTGGAACGCAAGCGCTCCCGACCAGGGCCTCCTGGTGTGGCACGTGGACGAGGCCGGAGACAACAGCTGGCAGGACATGACGCCCACCCGCCACTACGAGCTCTCCGTCGAGCAGGCGGACGGCCTGTTCGAGCTCGAGCGGAACATCCGCAGCGGCGCCGACGGAGACCTCTTCCACGCGGGGTACAAGACGGTCTTCGACGCCACCACCACGCCCAGCAGCAACTGGTGGAGCGGCGCGGCCTCGGGGCTCCGCCTCTCGAACATCGGCCCCATCGCCGAGACGATGACCGTGACCGTCGGTGACGGCGTACCCAGCAACACCTGCACCCAGCTGCCGCCCGCCATCTCCGGCCTGACCGCCACGGCCACCTCGCCCACCGCCATCAGCATTTCCTGGACCGCGGTGCCGCCGCCGGCGGACTGCACCATCACCTACAGCGTCTTCCGCAGCACCACCGCGGGGTTCGCGCCCTCACCGACGAACCAGGTCGCCTCCGGACTCACGTCCCCGTCCTTCACGAGCAGCGGCCTCGCCGCCTCCACGACGTACCACTTCCTCGTGCAGGCGATCGACGCCGCCGGGAGCAGCTCGGCGGCTTCCTCGGCCACCACCCTGCCCGCCCCGAGCGTCACCGCGCCGCTCACCTGGTACCGGTTCGACGAGACCGCCGGGGCCACCGCCGCGGATGCCTCCGGGAACGGCCGGACCGCGACGCTCCTGGGCGGCGCGACCTGGACCACGGGGCGCCTCGGGAACGCGGTGAACCTGAGCGGCACGAGCCAGTACGTCTCGCTGCCGTCCGGCGTCGTCTCCACGCTGGGTGACTTCACCATCGCGACATGGGTGAGGGTCGGCACGTCCCGCACCTGGAGCCGCGTCTTCGACTTCGGGCGCGGGACCTCCGTGAACATGTTCCTCACCCCGAGGGCCGGGTCGAGCCCGTACCCCGTCCGCTTCGCCATCACGACCGGCGGCGGCGGGGCGGAGCAGCGGATCAACGGAACGGCGAGCCTGCCGGTGGGGACCTGGAAGCACGTCGCCGTCACCCTGAGCGGCAACGTCGGCATCCTCTACGTGGACGGCGTCGAGGTGGGGCGGAACTCGGCCATGACCCTCCGGCCTTCGAGCCTGGGCACCACCACCGCGAACTTTCTCGGCCGCTCGCAGTACGCCGACCCGTACCTGGCCGGCCAGCTCGACGACTTCCGGATCTACGGGCGCGCCCTGAGCGCGGCGGAGATCCAGGCGGTCATGCAGGGCCAGTAGACCGCAGGCATCGCGGGAGGCGGACCGTCGAGCGGCGGTCCGCCTTCTATTCTGACCTCGCCGAGCCCGTTCCCGGCGAACACGCCACTTAATCCAGTTCCTTGACGAAAGCAGTTGAAGTAAACGTCCTGCTTCCGTAGCGTGCCTCCATGTCCCGTTCTCGCTTCGCTCTCGGCCGCGCCCGCCCCGCCGCCCGCGCCCTCGCCTACTCGCTCTCCCTGGCCTTCCTCCTCCTCCTCGTTCTCGCCACGCCGCCCGCACCCCGCGCGGCGCCCGGCGCGGAAGCGCCCGCGGGCGCCCGCGGCGCGTACTTCACCGGCGAGTACCCGAACCTTTTCGTCGAGCTGCTCGGGAAGAAGCCGAAGGAGGTCCAGGCCCGCGTCCTCGCGGCGTACGAGCGGCTCTTCGAGGGCGACGAGGACGAGCGCGTCTACTACCCGGTCGGCGAGGACATGGCCTACATCTTCGACGTCGGGAGCGGCGACATCCGCAGCGAGGGGATGTCGTACGGCATGATGATCGCGGTCCAGCTCGATCGCCGCGAGGTCTTCGACCGGCTCTGGCGCTTCGCCAGGAAGTACATGCGCCACGACCGGGGACCGTTCCAGGGCTACTTCGCCTGGCACGTCCGCGCCGAGAAGGATCCCAAGGGTCCGCTCGGCGAGAAGATCTCCGACAACCCGGCCTCGGACGGAGAGGCCTGGTTCGCGACCGCGCTCTTCTTCGCCGCGCACCGCTGGGGCACGAGCGGCGGGATCGATTACCGGGCGGAGGCCCAGGCGATCCTCGACGTGATGCTGCACAAGCACGAGCAGAAGGACCGCGGCGACGTCACGAACATGTTCGACCGCAAGACGAAGCTCATCGTCTTCGTGCCGCAGGGACGAGAGGCGGAGTTCACCGATCCGTCGTACCAGGTCCCCCACTTCATCGAGCTCTGGGCGCGATGGGCGAAGCGCGACCGCGCCTTCTGGTGCGAGGCCGCCGCGGCGAGCCGGGCCCACCTCCGCGCCGCGACGCACCCGAAGACCGGGCTCGCCCCCGACTACGCGACCTTCGACGGGAAGCCCCACGACGCCGGCCCGGAGAACCCCGGCCACGCCGACTTCCGCTACGACGCCTTCCGCGTCGCGTCCAACGTCGCCGTGGACCACCTCTGGTTCCGCAAGGACCCCTGGCAGGTCGAGCAGAGCGATCGGCTGCTCTCGTTCTTCGACGCGCGGGGCCCGAACTACAACGCGCTCTACAAGGTCGACGGAACGCCCATCGCCAGCCACCCCCGCGGCGTCGGCCTCGCCGCCATGAACGCCGCCGCCGCGCTCGCCGCGAAGGACCCGGACCTGCGCGAGCAGTTCGTGGAGGAGCTCTGGCGGATGTCGGCGCCGATGGGCAAGTGGCGCTACTACGACGGCATGCTCTACCTCCTGGGCATGCTCCAGGTGAGCGGGAACTACCGCGTGTACCACCCGGCAAGCGGACCGGTCGCCGCCTGCGAGTGAAGCACCGCCCGCGCGCGACCGCGGGTCACGCACACGCACGAACCCGCGGCCGAGCCGCCAGAAGGAACGCCCTCGAGGCGGCCGGCCGGCGCCGCGCAAATGCGAGGCGTATGGTCGTCACCCCTCCGGCACGATCGCGATCGCGTCGACCTTCGGGTTTTCCTGGCCGGTGATCGGGACGAACTGGATCTCCACGTTCCCCTGGGCGTCCGCGGTGGCGGCGAACGTCAGCGCCACCGTGCGATTCGTCGCGTTGCCCGCCGCCGCGAAGATGTTGAAGTCGTCCAGCACCGACTCGCCATTGATGGCCACGTCGAAGACCCGCTGCGCTGCGGCAGGAGCGTACTTCTCGGCGAAGTAGAGCGTGACGGTCACCGCGCCATTGGCCGGGAAGCCCGGGACCGTGTAGGTGAATGCGCCCCACCGCTCGGTCTGGAGCACCGCCTGGGGAGGCACGGGGTCGGTCAGGAGCGTGGTGTCGATCGTCGCACCGGTCGCGAACGTATTGCCCCCGTCGAAGTAGACGTCGGCGATAAAGCTCCCGGAGTCGGACCCGCCCACGTTGATGTAGATGGGCCCCTCCCCGTCCTCGAACGTGGCGGTGACCGCCTGCGACTGGCTCATCGTGACGACGCAGGTCGCCTCGGTGCCGGTGCAGGCGCCGGTCCAACCGGAGAAGCTCGCGCGCCCCGACGCCGTGGCGGTGAGCGTGACGACGGTGCCTGTCTCGTAAGCCGCGCTACAGCCGACCCCGCAGTCGATCCCCGCGGGCGTGGAGGTGATCCTCCCGCTCCCGAGGTCGGCCTTCGTCACCGTCAGGCGGGGTCTGATCGGCGGGGCTTCTCCGCAGGGTGCGAGGAGCGCGGTCAAGACCGCGTCGTACGCCGCCTTGGTGTTCCCGGCGGCATCGAACAGGAGCGGGTTCTGGCCGGCGCGCCACGAGTCGCTGTCGCGCACGCCCCACACGGTGAAGCCCACGCAGCGCGGGACGGCGAGGCAGTCCTCGACGATCCCCCTCCACCAATCGGTCCGCGAGTCCGCGTTCTCGACGTCCAGCTCGGTGATGGCGACGTCCACCCCGAGGGCGGCGAAGTCGTTCAGGTTCGCTCTAAAGTTGGCGCTGCCCGGGTAGGGGCTGCCCGTGTTGAAGTGCCCCTGGAAGCCGACGCAGTCGATCGGGATGTCCCGCTCCTTCATGTCGCGGACCATGGCGAGGACGTCCTTCGTCTTCTGCCAGTCCCGGTTGTCGATGTTGTAGTCGTTGTAGCAGAGCTTGGCGGCGGGGTCGGCCTTGCGAGCCGTCTGGAACGCCACGTCGATCCAGTCCTCGCCGGTGGCCTGCAGGTTGGACGGGCGGCGCCCGCCGCCGTCGGACATGGCCTCGTTCACGACGTCCCAGTACTCGATCCTGCCGGCGTAGTACTCCATCACGCCACGGATGTGATTGATCATCGCCTGGCGCAGCGCATCCCCGCTCATGCCCGACATCCAGCCAGGCTGCTGGGAGTGCCACGCCAGCGTGTGCCCGCGGACCATCTTGTTCCCGTTCGTCACCGCCCAGTCGAAGATGCGGTCGGCGTTCGTGAAGCTGAACTCGTTCTGATTGGGCTCGGTGGCGTCGATCTTCATCTCGTTCTCGCACGTCACCGAGTTGAACTCGCGGTTCGCGATCGTGGCGTACGCCGTGTCGGAGAGCCTGCCCGCGGAGATCGCGGCGCCGAAGTACCGGCCCGACACGGCCGCAGCTTCGGCGAGCGTGGTGGGAAGGGGCGAGCACGCGTCGTCCCGCTTCTCGGACCGGCACGCGGGCAGCATCGCGATCGAGATCATCACGGTGAGTGCACGAAGAGCGGAACCCGGCATCTCGCTTCCTTCCTGTGGGTGGTGAGGAGCCGATGGTAACCGCTCCCCGGCGCGAGGGGAACGGGCGCGCGGCTAATTCGATCCAGACGTGACGTTCCGGATGTAGGCTGCGCGCCTGCGCACGCGCTTCACGGGAGCGCGACCGTCCCCGGATCGGGCCGAGGTCGCCAGCTCCTCGCCAGAGTCCCAGGAGCCGGCGGCGTCCAGACCCGCGGCGTCTCGAGCGGGACCTCGCCGGCGGGCGCTGCGAGGAGCGCGGCCCAGTCCTGCCGCCGCGCCCAGGCCGCGAGCGACGTCCAGCCGAGGTCGCGGTGGTGCGCGCGCAGCCGGTCGACGTCCACGTGTGTCCCCTCGCGGACGAGCCAGGAGCAGAGCTGGCCGAGCGCCAGATCCCGCGCCCAGACCGCCTCGAGGGGTACGGCGTGATAGGGCAGCTCGCGCCCCGCCGCCGAGGCGAGGATCCGGGCGACGGCCTCCATCGGCAGCGCGTCCCCGGCGATCTCGATCCGGCGGTTCAGGAACTCCTCCCGGAGCTCCAGCACCATCCGCGCGAACGCGGCGAGGTCGTCCAGCGCCACCATCTGGAGCACGTGGTCGTGCGGCAGCGGGTAAGCGAACCTGCCGCGCCGGAGCGCTGCCGGCACGATCGCGAGCCAGTTCTCCATGAAGAAGACCGGGGCGAGGATCGTGTACGGGACGCCCGCACGGGCGAGGTGCTGCTCCGCCTCGCGCTTCGCCTCGAGGTGCGGGACGCCGGTGCGGCGATCCGCGCCCGCGATCGAGCCCACGACGAGATGCGGGAGCGCGGCGGTCCAGGCCGCGTCGGCGAGGGCGTGGCCTTGCCGGATCTCGGCGCCGGCGCCGGACTCGGCGAAGGTCGTCATGACGAACGCGCCGTCGCAGCCGCGCATCGCCCGCGCGAGCGGGCCGGGATCGTCGAAGCCACCCGCGTGAAGCTCGGCGCCCAGCCGCTGGAGGAGGCGCGCGTCGGTGCCGCCCGGATCGCGCGTGTAGACGCGGACGCGCCGACCTCGCGCCAGGAGCTGGCGCGCGAGCGCGCCGCCCTGCTTCCCGGTCGCGCCGGCAACGAGGTAGGTCCGTTGCCTCATCAGACGGTGCTTCCTCCGTCCCGCCGGGGTGGGCAGGAGCACACCTCTACCTATCTCAGAGCAGGCGAGCGCACCTCTGCCCACTCGGGGGGCACCCCCAGGGTGGACCTCACCTCGGCCGAGCCGCCGACGCTCCGGCGTGCGCTGCCGAGTGGTTCGCGCCGAAGAGGACGTCGTAGACGATCGGCCAGTACGCCTGGTCCACCGCGCGGACCTCGGGCGCGTCGGGCGCGACGACGTTCCCGGCCGCGTCGACGACGAGGTCGCGCGAGAAGCCGGGAAACCGCGCGCGCACGTCCGCCAGGAACCCGTAGAAAGGCGGTCGCTCGAGCCCGGCCAGCTCGGCGACGAAGAGCGGCACGAACGCGGTGCTGAGGAGTTTTCCGTCGGGCTTCGGGAGGGGGAAGTTCGCATGGAGGACGCCGGCCTGCTCGTAGCGGCGGCGCGCCACCTCCGCGGGGCCCAGCGCATCGTCGAGTAACCCCGTCTCCCCGAACAGCCGGTCCGCGCCGGGGAGGTGGTCGCCGAAGAAGAGGAGCAGCGTGGGCTCCTCCTGCGCGTCCACGAACCGGACCAGCTCGTCGAGCGAGCGGTCGGCGTCCACGAGCCCCTGCGCGAAGGTCTGGAGCTCCGCGGCGGCGTCGGGGGAGAGCGCGCCGGCCGGCACCTCGTGCTCCACCTTCTTGTAGCGGTTGGCGCGGTACGGGCCGTGGTTCTGCACGCTGATCGCGAAGATGAACCAGGGGCCGTCCGCGCGGCGGGCCTCCTCGAGGACCGTCCGCGTGAGCAGCCGGTCCGAGGGGTAGTCCCCCTTGCGCATCGGCTGCTTCATGTCTTCGAGACCGATGAACGCGTCGAAGCCGAGGAGCGGGTAGACCCGCTCCCGCCCCCAGAACCAGCGGTAGTAGTTGTGGATGCCGGCGGTGCGGTATCCGTGCGACGCGAAGAGCCGCGCGAGCGAGGGGATCGGGCGGCGCACGTACTGCTGGAACGCCCGCGAGCCGGGGGTGAAGTACTTCACCGGTAGTCCGGTCAGCACCTCGAACTCGGGGTCGCACGTGTTCCCGCCGAAGGCGGAGGTGACGAGCCGGAACCCGTGCCCGCGCTCCTGGAGGGCGTGGAAGCGGGGGATGGGGTCGAAGCCCAGCTCGACCCGGGGGAGGTTGCGCGGGTCCCAGAAGGACTCGCTCATGTACACGAGGACGTTGGGCCGCCGGGCGCCGGCGGCGGCGGGGACGGGCGCGTACCTCTCGAGGTTCTTCGCGATCGACTCGCGCCCGTAGCCGGGCGGCGCGCGGACGAGCGCGCCCTCCGCGTACATGAGGAAGCCGTAAAGGACGCCGTTCCGCTCGTAGTTCTTGATCGGGTCCCAGTGAATGTTCCGCACGCCGAGGACGCGGTTGAGCCCGCCGGGGGTGACGCTCGGCGCGGTGAGCGCATACCCGAGGAGCCCGGCCGCGCACGCGAGGACCGCGAGCCGCGGCAGCGGGCGCAGGCGCAGGTGCGGGATCCGGCCCCAGACGCGGCGAAGGCCCAGACCGGCGAGCGCGATGCCGAGGAGCCCGGCGCCCGCGAGCCGGGCGTAGTAGCCCTCGAGGGCGGCGAGCTCGCGCAGGAACAGGAGATCGCTGGGGAGGACCGGCTGGTGGAGGATCGCCATCTTCGCGCGGTTCGCGTACCCCATGACGAGCACGAGCGGGGTGAGCGTGGCGAGCGCGAGGAACGCGGAGTTGAAGAGCGCGTGCAGCCCGGCGAAGAAGAGCGCGAGGATGGCGAGGTTGACGGCGAAGAGGAGCGGGAGCTCGCGCGTCCACCGCAGGACCTCCCGCAGCGACTGCACGTGGAAGAGCTGCAGGACGAGCAGCAGGACGACCACCGCGGCGGCGTAGCCGGCCCAGGCCAGCGCCCGCGGAAGGGTGGCGCCTGCTCGGTGGGTTGCTGAAGCGACATCCATGCGAGGGCCGGTACTTACCCGAGACACACGGTCGTCACCAGACCGTTCCGCAGAAGATGCTCACCACGCCGCGCGATCGAAGCTCCCCGTGTGCCCCGGCCCCACGGGCTCGCCGCGGCGCAGGCCACGCCACACGGCGAGGGCGCGCTCCGGCTCGTACGGCCGGCGCACGAGGTGGACGCGCAGGGCGCGGGCGCCCGCGTTCGCGAGGGCGCGGAGCCGCGGCGCGAGGCTGTAGGGGGCCTCGCCCACCGTCGTGCTCCTGCAGCGGTCGTTCACGACCAGAACGCGGCCCCCGTGCGAGGACTCGAGCTCCATCGTCTCGAAGGCGCAGTCGGCCGGCCCGGGGCAGCTCCCGCGCAGGGTCGCGAACGGGCACGACTCGGAGAGGAACAGGGGCGCGTCCTCGTACACCACCACCGCGGCGGCGGCGCCCAGGATGGAGAGGAGCGCGGTGAGGTTCGCGCGGACGTCCTCGAGCGAGAGCGTCACCCGCCGGATCCCCATCTCCCGGAGCGCCAGGGCCGCGCCGCGGTTCACGCAGTGGAGCGGCCAGTCCGCGGTGAGGTCGAGGCCCTGCGGGTCGCCGGGACGGAGACCGAGCTGCGCCCACGACGCGGCGTTGGTGAGCTCCCAGCGGGCGAACCCGGCGGCGCGGAGCGCGGCGATCCGGGCCCGGAGCGCCTTGTCTTCCCACGCCCGCACGACGAGCGGGAGCCCGAGCCGGAGCCGGTCGCGCCCGCCCGCGCGCACGGCCAGCGCGTCGAGCCGCGGGACGAGGTCGCGCACCGGCTCGCGGCCGAGGTCGATCACGATCTCCTCGGCCGCGGTGAGGTCGTCGGGCGCGAAGGCGTCGAGGGTGGCCAGGCGATCGACCTTCAGGATCCACGCCGTGCCCGAGCCCGTGCCCGGCGCTTCGAGGC
>JAEZXM010000438.1 GCA_023419875.1 Pseudomonadota bacterium
GGCGGTGGTGCACCTCGCGCCGGAGCGCGAGGCGGCGCTCTCCGCGGAGCTGGTGCGGCTCGCGGATGTCTGGCGGACGGCGCTGGGCGCGTTCGACCCGGGCCTCGCGGTCGCGCTCGTCCCGCCGAAGCCCGCCGACGCGCCCTCGACCGCGCGTGCGCTGGCGCAGCAGGACGCGGCCGCCCTCGTCGGCTTCCTGCTCGGCGCGCCGAACGGCGTCGAGGCGATGAGCCCGGACATCCCGGGCCTCGTCCAGACCTCGACCAACCTCGCCATGGTCGAGACCAACGACGCGTCGCTCGACGTCTCCTTCCTTACCCGCAGCGCGATCGACTCCTCCAAGACCGCGCTCGCGGCCCGCATCGCGGGGGTCGCCGCGCTCGCCGGCTTCGAGGCGCGGAGCTCGGCTGGCTATCCCGGCTGGAAGCCGGAACCGGGCGCGGCGGTCGTCCGGCTCGTGACCTCGGCGTACGAGCGCCTCCTCGGGAAGCCGATGGCCGTGAAGGCGATCCACGCGGGGCTCGAGTGCGGGATCCTCCGCGGCACCCACCCGCACATCGAGATGGCCTCGTTCGGCCCGAGCATGTGGGACGTCCACACGCCCGACGAGCGCGTGAGCATCCCGTCGGTCGAGCGGTTCTGGCGGCACCTCACCGCCGTCCTCGCCGAAGCTTGATCCACCTCTTCAAACGAAGGAGAGCCGCACCCATGGCCGCCCCCGCGTTCGAGTACCAAGATCCGCTCCCCCTCGGCCCCGACGAGACGAAGTACCGCCTCCTCGGGAAGGAGGGCATCTCCGTCTCGAGCTTCGAGGGGACCGAGATCCTGAAGATCGAGCCCGCCGTGCTCACCCGCCTCGCCCGCGAGGCGATGCGCGAGATCTCGTTCTTCCTCCGGGCCTCGCACAACGATCAGGTCGCGAGGATCCTGAAGGACCCGGAGGCGTCGCCCAACGACCGGGGGGTCGCGATGGCCTTCCTGCGGAACGCGGAGATCTCCGCGCGGGGCGAGCTGCCGCTCTGCCAGGACACGGGCACCGCCACCATCGTGGCGAAGAAGGGACAACAAGTCTGGACCGGCGTGAAGGACGAGAAGTACCTCTCGGAGGGCGTCTTCCAGACGTACACCGGGGAGAACCTGCGCTACTCCCAGACGGCGGCGCTCGACATGTACGAGGAGGTCAACACCGGCACGAACCTGCCGGCGCAGATCGACATCTCCGCGACGAGCGGCATGCAGTACGACTTTCTCTTCCTCGCCAAGGGCGGCGGCTCGGCCAACAAATCCCAGCTCTGGCAGGAGACGAAGGCGCTCCTCACGCCCGAGAGGCTCGAGGCCTTCCTCGTGGACAAGATGCGCCACCTGGGAACGGCCGCGTGCCCGCCGTACCACGTCGCGGTCGTGGTCGGCGGGACCTCGGCCGAGGCGGCGATGAAGACGGTGAAGCTCGCCTCGGCGCGCTGGCTCGACGGCCTGCCGGTGCAGGGAAACCGCCACGGCCAGGCGTTCCGCGACACGGCGCTCGAGGAGCGGCTCCTCGCCGCCGCGCACCGGCTCGGCATCGGCGCGCAGTTCGGCGGCAAGTACTTCGCCCACGACGTGCGGGTGATCCGGCTGCCGCGCCACGGAGCGTCCTGTCCGGTTGCGATGGCGGTGTCGTGCTCCGCCGACCGGAACGCGAGGGCGCGCATCGACCGGGACGGGATCTGGATCGAGGAACTGGATCACGCGCCGCAGCGGCTCCTGGTCTCCCTGGGCGGCAAGGGTGGGAAGCACGCGCACGGCGAGCGGATCGACCTCGACCGGCCGATGAAGGAGATCCTCGGGGACCTGACGAGGTTCCCGGTCTCGACTCCGCTGCTCCTCTCCGGAACGCTCGTCGTGGCGCGCGACATCGCGCACGCGAGGTT
Organism: Pseudomonadota bacterium; assembly: GCA_023419875.1. Taxonomy (GTDB): domain Bacteria; phylum Myxococcota; class Myxococcia; order Myxococcales; family Anaeromyxobacteraceae; genus Anaeromyxobacter. The sequence continues at coordinate 1,911 of JAEZXM010000438.1, forward strand.
CAAGGAGCTGCTCGACCAGGGGAAGCCGCTGCCGCGCTACCTGCTCGACCACCCCGTCTACTACGCCGGCCCGGCGAAGACGCCGCCCGGCAAGCCCTCCGGTTCCTTCGGCCCGACCACCGCCGGGCGGATGGACTCGTACGTCGACCTGCTCCAGTCGAAGGGCGCCTCGATGGTGATGATCGCCAAGGGGAACCGGAGCAAGGCGGTCACCGAGGCGTGCCGGAGGTGGGGGGGCTTCTATCTCGGCTCGCCCGGCGGACCGGCCGCGGTGCTCGCCGAGGAGAACATCCGGAAGGTGGAGTGCCTGGACTTCCCGGAGCTCGGGATGGAGGCCGTCTGGAAGATCGACGTCGTCGACTTCCCCGCGTTCGTCCTGGTGGACGACAAGGGGAACGACTTCTTCGAGAAGATGGGGTGTTGAAGGACTCGACGTCTCCGGTTCGCGGGACTCGGTCCCCGAGCGAGTGCGACCTCCGGTTGCATCGCGCCGTTGTCGCGCGTTGACACGATCAACTGACCGTGATACCCAAACGGGGTCGCGTAGACCTGGTTGCAGCACATCGGACGCGACTCGCGGGGGAAGCATGCGCAACCTGAGCATCTTTGTGTCGGGCCTCGCTCTGGCACTGTCGGTCGCTTCGATCGGATGCAAGAAGGGCTCGGACTCGTAGTCAAATTGCGGCGGCGAGTCCCAGGTCTGCTGCTTCGGCACGTGTCACACGGGCCTCGTCTGCCAGGCCGGGGTCTGTCTCGCCGGCGACGTGGCGTGCGGCGCGAGAGACCAGGCTTGCTGCGCGACTGGGCGCGCCTGCTCCGGATCGCTCGCCTGCCAGACGGGCATCTGCACCTATACCGAACCCGTCACGTCGACCAAGCGCATCTGCGCCGAGGGGGGCACCGTCACGACGACCGGAGCGACCCTCACCATCCCGAACGGCGCGCTCGCGACCTGTGTCACCGTGAGCCTCGCGGTGTCGGCGGATCCTGCGCCGGACGGCTACAACCCGTACACCCCGGTGTTCGAGGTGACGCCGGCGGCGACCGTGCTCTCGAGGCCGGCGTCGCTCACCCTCGAGATGGGGACCGTGCCCGAACTCGCCACCGCGTTCTGGTCGACCGGGCAGGGAGACGTGCTCGCGCCGGTCCCGTTCTCCGTCGCTGGCGGGACGGTGACCGCGGAGATCTCGCGCTTCGGTTCCGGGTTCGTGGCCGGGAGGGACTACGTCCTCGTCTGTGACGCGGGGGGATCGCTGGCGTTGCCCGGTGCCACGCTCACCATCCCGAGCGGCGCGCTGGACGCCTGCACGATGGTGAAGCTCACGCAGCTCACGGGAACGCCGACCGGCTACACCAACTACTCGCCGGAGTTCCTGCTCGAGCCGGAGGACGCGACACTCGCGCAGCCCGCCACGCTGTCCTTGGACTATACCGGGGACGTCGATCTCGCGACCTTGTTCTGGTCGCGCGTTGGCACGACGGGCTACGAACGCGTCTCGGGCATCGCGACGGCGGGCCAGCTCACGGCCCAGCTCTCGCGACTCGGCAAGGGGTTCGTGGCGGACGGTGTCGACTTCGTGGATCCGCCGGATCGAAGCTGCGTCGTCAGCAAGGTCGTCGAGGGCCGGACGACGGCACCCTCTGGCGTGGCCCTGTTCTTCACCATGGACGACTGCTGGGGTCGGCCCCTGCCGGGGCTCGTGGGCACGGACTTCGTGGTGCTCGAGAACGACTCCCCCATCAGCCCTGCCGAATCGTCCGCGACCGTGCTCCAGCGGGACGGGGTGGAGGTCTTCACGTCCCTGGTCATCGACATGTCCGACTCGACGATCGACCTGCTGCCGGCGGTGATCGACAGCGCGAAGAGCTTCGTCACGAACCTCCAGGTCACGAGGGGCCTGCCTGTCCAGATCGACATACAGCTGTTCGCGGGCGATGCGGCGCCCACGGAGTGGCAAGCGCCCACCCTCGACACGAACCTGCTGCTGAGCCGGCTCGACGCCCTGGCGAGCTACACCCCCACGGACCAAAGCTCCACGGATCTCAACGGCGCGGTGGTGGAGTCCCTGATCCGGCTCTCGGCCGCCGAGGAGGCGTTCCGGGCCCGGAACTTCGGCGGCGCATTCACGATCGGGTACCTGGTGCTCTTCACCGATGGTTACGACACGGCTAGCCGTGTCAGCCACACCGCTGCAGTGACCGCGGTCGAGGCGTCCCCGGACCAGGTGGTCGCGGTGGGGCTTCAGAGCGCCGAGTACGACGGGGAGGCGCTCCAGGAACTGGCGCCCGGCGGCGTCATCACCGCGCCCACGTCCTCGCAGCTCGCCACCGCCTTCGCCGCCATCGCCAGCCGGATGGCGGGGCAGATCAACCGGTTCTACCTCCTCGGCTACTGCTCGCCGAAGCGCGGCGGCGAAGCGAACACGGTCTCACTGGGCGTGCAGGGTTCGGAGAACCGGAGCACCGCCGACTACACCTTTGACGCGAGGGAGTTCGCGGCCGGCTGCACCGGCGCCACCTTCACCGGCATCTGCGATGCGCGACAGTGCGGCGGGCTCGGTTGCGGTGCTTGCGACGACCGCCTCGCGACCTGCGAAGAGGCCTCTTCCCTGTGCGTCAACAACTGCGGCGCGGTGGGGATGTGCTCGGGCGGCTCGATCACCAACGCCCAGGGTTACACGCAGTCCTGCGATCCCATCCCCGCCAACACCTCCTGCGGTATGGCGTGCGTGGACACGACGATCGACTCGAGCAACTGCGGCGCGTGCGGGATCGTTTGCCCGGCGGGCCAGCGCTGCGCCGGCGGTACCTGCGTCAACTGAGGCGGGGCAGCGAGCAGCGCCCGGGTCCCGGGCGCTGCCGCAGCGGAGCCGCTCAGTCCCAGTAGACGCCCAGCCGCGCCTCGGCGAACCAGATGCTCTCCTCGTCGCCGGCGATCTCGATCTTCTTCGTGATCGCGCCGGCCTCGAGGAACGCGCCGATGCCGCCGACGGGCGGACCGAACCGCATTCCGACGGCGCCGCCGTACCCGAACGTCTTCGGGCCCTCGATGAGGTTGCCGTAGGAAAGGATGGCCCGGAGGTAGAGCGGGAACACCGGCGGCTTGAAGACGAGCATCGGCCGGAGGTCGATGTCGAAGTCCTGATCCTCGACGTCGCCGAGGTTGGCCAGCGCGCCCAGCTCGAGCTTGAGCACCGGGAGCGAATAGCCGACCGTCAACATGACGTTGGTCGGGATCCGCTCGGTGGGCGAGGGGTCCCAGCGGAGGCCGGTGCCGATCGACCCCTCGAGGAGGCCGCCGGCGCGGGCGGAGACGGGAGAGAGGATCAGCGCGAACGCGGCGGCAAGAGACAGGAGCTTCGCCATGTGTTTCCTCCAGGCTGGAACGCGCGCCCCGGTCCGGCCGTCGGCTCGTCCGCCGGGCGGGCGTGGGAGGAAGTCTACGCTCGAACGCTCCCCCGGTGAAAACCCGGGCCGTGCGCCCGTGTGGTCGGATGGGCGCCGCCCGCCTACGGGACAGCATCGTACCGATCGAACTTCATGGTGAAGAGCGCCCGGCCCTGCGACAGCGAGCGGAGCTCGGTCGCGTAGCCGAACAGCCGCCGGAGCGGCGCCTCGCCCTCGATCACCTTCACCGCCGCACCGCGCTCCGAGACGTCGAGCACCGTGCCCTTGCGCCGGTCCACGCTGCCGATCACCTCGCCGAGGTGCTCGGCCGGCGCGACGATCTCGAGCCGCATGAGGGGCTCGAGGATCATCGGTCCGGCTCGGGGCGCGGCGTCCCGCACCGCGTCGGCGCAGGCGATCTTGTACGTGAACGGCTTCGATGCGCCCTCGCGCCAGGTCGCACCGGTGACGGTGACCTGGACGTCCTGGAGGGGGTGGCCCTCCAGCGCCCCGGCCTCTGCGGCCTCGCGTGCGCCGTCCTCCAGCATCCGCCGGACCTCGTCGCGCAGGAACGGCAGGCCCGAGACCTCCGGTGCGATGACGAACCGGAACCCTCCGCCGCGCGGGAGCGGTCCGACGCGCAGCGAGACCTGGCCGAAGAGCTCGCCGTCCTCGAGCGTGCGCGCGAACGTCGCCGAGCCCTCGGCCTCGCGCGAGAGCGTCTCCCGGAGCAGGACCTGGGGCGGCCCCGTCCGAACCGAGAGGCGGAACTCGCGGCGCAGGCGCTCGGCGACGACCTCCAGGTGGAGCTCGCCCATCCCGGAGAACAGGAGCTGGCCGGTGTCCGGGTCCTCGCCGTACCGGAAGGTGGGGTCCTCGTCGGCGACGCGGGCGAGGGCCTCGAGCAGGAGCTCCCGGTCCTTCTGCGAGCCTGCCTCGATCGCCTGCGAGATGACCGGCTCGTAGGAGGAGAGCCGCTCGAGCAGCACCGGGTGCGCCTTGTCCGTGAGCGTGTCGCCGGTGCGCGTCTCCTTGAGCCCGGCCACCGCGAAGATCTGGCCCGCGCCCAGCGCGGGCACGCGCTCCTTCTGGGCGGCGTGCATGAGGAGCACGCGCCCGATCTTCTCGAACTTGCCCTGGCTCGCGTTCCAGACCGCGTCGCCCTCGGCGATCCGGCCGGCGTACACCCGCAGGAAGACGTGGCGCCGCCGCTCGTCCAGGAGCGAGACCTTGAACGCCAGCGCCAGCAGCGGCGCGGTGTCGCCCACCGGGCGGCGGACCTCCGCGCCCGTCTGCGGGTCGTGACCTGCGGGCGGCGGGACGTCGAGCGGCGAGGGCAGGTAGGCGCAGATGGCGTCGAGCGCCTGCGGGATGCCGCGGTTCCGGAGCGCCGAGCCGGCGAGCAGCGGCACGAACGTGCCCGCGAGCGTCACCCGCCGGATGGCGGCGCGGAGCGCGTCGGGCGGGACGTCCCGCTCCTCGAGCACCGCCTCGGCGGTCGGGTCGTCGTGGTCGGCCACGGCCTCGACCAGCGCCCGGCGGGCCGCCTCCCCGGCCTCGGAGAGGCCCTCGCTCACCGTGAAGTCGCGCGGGTCCGCGGGGTCGCCGAACCGGACCGTCCGCCGCGCCACGAGGTCCTCGAGGCCGGTGAACGTGGACTCGGCCCCGAGGGGCAGCTGGATCGGCGCGACGACGTGGTCGGGGAAGTGCCGGCGGAGGGACGCCAGGGTCATCTCGAAGTCGGCGCCGACCCGGTCCATCTTGTTCGCGAACGCGATCCGCGGGACGCGGTAGCGGTCGGCCTGGCGCCAGACCGTCTCGCTCTGGGGCTCCACCCCGTGCGCGGCGTCGAACACCGCCACCGCGCCGTCGAGCACGCGGAGCGAGCGCTCCACCTCGATGGTGAAGTCCACGTGGCCGGGGGTGTCGATGAGGTGCAGCTCGTGGCCGGTCCACTCGAGCCGCGTCACCGCGGAGGTGATGGTGATGCCCCGCTCGCGCTCGAGGTCCATCCAGTCCATGACGGCCTCGCCCTCGTGGACCTCGCCCATCTTGTGGGTGCGCCCGGCGACGTAGAGCAGCCGCTCGGTGAGCGTCGTCTTCCCGGCGTCGATGTGCGCCATGATCCCGAGGTTGCGGATGGCGCGCATCCGCCGCTCTGCGCCGTCGACCTTGCCCTCCGCCATCGTCTCCCCAGACCCCCTGCTCGCTCCGGGCAGGCTCATCCGCCTGCCCCTGCGCTCGCCCCCCAGTATACGATGCTCCGCCGTGCGGAACCTCTGCACACGCTGCCTCCGCCCCCGCGCGCTCTGCCTCTGCGACGGGCTCGTCCCGGCGCCGTCGCGCACGCGGGTGCTCATCCTCCAGCACCCGCGGGAGGCGCGGCTCGCCATCTGCAGCGCCTGGCTCGCGCGGGTGGCGCTCGAGAACGCCGAGCTGCACCAAGCGGTGGACCTCGACGCCCACCCCCGGGTGCGCGCCATCGCGGACGACCCGGGTGCCGCGCTCCTCTATCCCGGCGAAGGCGTCGCGCCGGCCGCCTCCCGGGCAGGGGCGCCGCCGAGCTGGCTCGTGGTGGTGGACGGTACCTGGCACCAGGCCGAACGGATGATCGGCCGGAGCCGGATCCTCTCGGCGCTGCCCAGACTCTCCGTCGAGCCGGACGGTGGGACCGGGTACGACGATCTGCGCCGTGAGCCGGAGGCGCACTGCCTCTCGACGCTGGAGGCGGTGGCGCTCGCCCTCGGGGCGATCGAGGGCGATCCCGCGCGGTTCGAGCCGATGCGCGAGGCCTTCCGGAGGATGGTCGCCCAGCAGCTCGAGTGCGCGCGGGGCGCGCGGCGCAACCCGCGGCACCGTCCGGGGCGCGGGAAGTCGAGGACGGGCACGTTATCCGGCTGACAAGCCATCGGCGCGCCCTTACCCTCCCGAGCATGAGCGAGCCGGGAAAGAGGCGCTGGCCGAAGGTGCTCGGGATCGTCGTCGGGGTCCTTCTGGCCCTGATCGTCGTGGGCGTGCTGATCCTGGATCGCGTCCTCCTCCGGGTCGCGAAGGACCAGGCCGCGAAGCTCTCGACCGAGCTCCGGCGGCCGATCGCGATCGAAGGGGTGTCCACCCGGATCTGGGGCGGGCTCGGGGCCAAGGTCACCGGCCTCTCCGTGGGTGCCGGGCCGGACGAGAGCGTGCCCTTGCTGGAGCTCCGTCGGGCGGAGGTCTCGCCGTCCCTCTGGCGCCTGATCCGGAGCGGTGGGGACGAGATCGCCATCGACGAGGTCGTGGTCGAGGGGCTGCGGGTGAACGTCGAGAAGCTCCGGGACGGCACCACGAACCTGGAGCGCCTCTCGAAGCGGCTCGAGGAGCGGAGCGCGGCCGAGCCGGCGCCCGAAAAGCCCGAGGAGCCGGCGCCGGAGGAAGCGCAGCCGCCCCCCGCCCTGGAGATCGGCCGGGCGGCGCTCGAGAACGCCCGGATCGCCTTCCTCGACCGCACGGTCCAGGGGGCGAAGGAGCTCTTCGTCGACGACCTCGACGCCGAGGTCCGCGATCTCAAGGTCGGCGAGCCGCTCGAGCTCCGCGTCAAGGCGGCCGTGCTCGCGGACCGGCAGAACCTCGATCTCACGGTCAAGGCGGCGCCGCTGCCCCGGACCCTCGTGCCCACGCCGGAGCAGGTGGTGCTGAAGGTGCAGCCGATCGACCTCGGCCCGCTGGCACCCTTCCTGCCGAAGGACGTCGGCCTCCAAGGTGGCCGCTTCCAGGCCGACCTCGACGCCGACCTCGGCGCAGCGGTACCGGGCGGCGAGGGCAAGACCCGGGTGGTCGGCGGGTTCCAGGCGAGCGAGCTGGTCTTCGCCGGGCAGGCGCCCGGGAAGCGGCTCGACGCCTCGTTCGCCGCCGACGTGACCGCCGATCTCGAGGCGGGCGATCTCGATCTCGGCAAGCTCGAGCTCGTGGTCGGACCGGCGGCGCTCGTCGGGAAGGGTCGTGCCTCCGGGCTCCGCGGCCAGGAACCAAGAGTTCAGGGGCTGGAGATCACCTCGCGCGATCTCGACCCCGCCGCCATCGCCGAGGTCTACCCGCCGCTCCGCCGGCACATGGGCGGGGCGGTGGTCGAAGGGCCCATCGGGCTCTCGCTGCGCGGAAGCGGCTCCGCCGCGGCCCAGCGCCTCGAGCTCCGCGTGGACCTCGGTCCGGTCCGGCTCGCCGTGCCGAAGCAGCTCGAGAAGGCCGCGGGCGCGCCGATGGTCCTCGCCGCCACGGCGGACGCGGAGCAGGGCGGGAGGATCACCCTCGACGCCAGCGCGAACCTCGCCGGCGTGGACCTCCGCCCCGGCGGCGCGCTCGCCAAGAAGCCCGGCGATCCTCTCTCCGTGAACCTGAGCGGTGCGCTCGCCCAGCCGTCCGGCGGCGTCGAGGTCACGCTCTCGCGCCTCGCCGTGAACCTCCTCGGTGACACGCTGGCGGGGAAGGGCCACGTCGCCGTGGCCGGGACGGGCAAGGCGAAGACCACGAAGTTCGACGCCGAGCTCTCCGGGGAGAAGCTCGACCTGGATCGGCTCCTCGTCGAGGGGCCCGCCGAGAAGGAGACGAAGAAGGAGGAGCCGGCCCCGAAGTCCGACCCCGCCGCCTTCGCCGGCCTCTCCGGCGAGGCCCGGCTCCGGCTCGGCCTCCTCAAGGTGAAGGGCGTCGAGGCGCGGAACGTGCTCGCGCTCGTCAAGGTGAAGGACGACCTGGTCACGCTGGAGCAGGCCCGGCTCCAGGCGTTCGGGGGCTCGGTCGATGCGGCCGGGACCAGGGTCCGGCTCGCCCACCCCGAGGAGCCGTTCAAGGTCGTCACCAAGATGAAGGGCGTCGCAGCCGAACAGGCGCTCGGGCTTATCAGCAAGCAGAAGCTCCTCTCCGGGACGCTCGACATGGACCTCGACCTGAACGGCCCAGGGCTCGACAAGGCGTCCGTCCTGAAGCAGCTCTCCGGGGTCCTCGAGGGCGAGATCCGGGGCGGCGCCTTTCACGGTACGGACCTGGTCTCGGGCGTGGCGGGCCCGCTCGCCGCCAAGCTGCCCTTCATGAAGAAGCCGGCCGCGGGGAAGAGCACCAGCCTGGGCAAGCAGCTCCCCTTCGGCCTCGAGATCCGCGATGGGGTGGCGAAGCTCTCGAAGGCGATCGAGTTCGAGACGGGGCAAGGGAAGGTGGCGCTCGACGGCGGCGGAGGCATCGGGCTCGACGGCTCGCTGCGGTTGCCCGCGACGATCAGCCTTGCGCCCGACTTCGTCGCGAAGCTCACGGGCGGACGGGTGAAGCCGGACGCGCCACTGCCGCTCTCCCTCCGGATCGTCGGACCGGCCACGAGCCCGCGCCTCGACGGGCTGAACGTGAACGCCGCGGCCAAGACGCTCGCCGCCCAGGCGGCGACGGGATCGATCGGCAAGGCGCTGGGGCTGGGCGCGGGCGGGGAGGAGACGAAGGACGGCGCGAAGCAGGGCGAGAAGCAGGACCCGAAGAAGCGAGTGGAGGAGGAGGCAGCCAAGCGGCTCAAGGGGTTGCTCGGGAGGTGAGGCCAATCCGCGGCCGCCGTGCCCGGCGCCGGAACGAAGCACGGCCGCTCGTGGCGAGGTCCTCGTCCCGAGCGGCCGGGTGATGTGCGGGCGTGAGGCCTTACTTCTTCGCCACCTGGCGGCCCTTCTCGTCCGCTCTCGCCTGATCCTGCTGGGCCTTCCGGTCCTGCTGCGCCTGTGCCTTGGCCTCGTCGGCCTTCTGCGCGTGGGCGACGGTGGCCGGTTCGGTCTTGGCGTCGGCGTTGGTCTGCTTGAGCCCGCAGGCGAGCGCGGGCGTTGCGATTGCCGCCGCTCCCAGCACGGCTGCCGCGCGCAGTAGAAGCTTCATGGGACTCTCCTCGCCGGCGGGGTTGGGGCGTGCCGGCTCCTGATCGATGGTGAGGCCCGGGCCCGGGCGCAATCGCCCAAGCCCGGCGGGCCCGAGAGGGGGTGAGCGGTGGTTTACGGGATCGCGGAGCTCAGGCGCCGAGATCGCGGTCCGTCCGGGCGTGCGCGGAGAGCCAGTCGGGGATCCACCGCTCCGGCCGGAGCGCCGAGAGCCCGCTCGCGTCGCCGCGTGAGGCGAGGGCCACGAGCGCTCCCAGGTCGGCGAGGAACCGATCGTGCTCGCGCGCGTGGCGGACGAGGCTCGGCGCCTTCTGATCGCGCAGCCGGCGCTCCTCGGCCTCGAACTGCTCGCGGGCGGTGGCGAGGAGCTGCTGGGCGAGCCGCGCGAGCTCGCCGGGCTTCCCTTCCCCCACCGCCGAGACGAGCCGCTCCGCGTCCCGGAGCATCGTTTTGCGCAGGCCGTCGATCTTGCCGTCCGGGCAGGTGACGGAGGACCACTCTTGGTTCATGCGCCTCTCCCGGTGATTTCTGCGACGGAGGGTATTCGGTGCAGCGCGGAGGAGACAAGTCCCCAAGGTGCTCGGAAAACGCTGTAGGACAGCGGTTTCCCCGCACACACCTCCTCGAGGGCGGTATCCGCTGGGTGAACGCGAGGCCGCGGCGCGAGGCGCCTCTGTAGGTGCCGCGGCGCCCCGCTACTTGGGAACGGGGGCGTGGAAGGCGGCCACCTCCTCCGGGCTGGGCGCGGGCTCCGCGGGCCCGAAGTCCGCCGCAGGGGGCGGTTCGGCGGGATCCGGGAGCTTTGCCAGGGCGAGCTCGATCGGGTCGGGCGGCGGCGGGACCGCGGCCTGCTCGGTGGCGGGCGCCTTCGAGCAGGCGACGGTGAAGAGGAGCGCGGCGAGGGCAGCAAGGGCAGCGTTGACGGGCTTCATGTTTTCACTCCGTGAGAGTCGGTTCGGTCCATCACTGGGACCTCGAGCCCGGGAGTGCACCCTGCGTGCCGCGTGCTCGAGCGGGCGCGCGCTCCGGAATCCAGGGCGGAAGCGGCCGTCCGCCGGCGCGAGGCGCGCGCCGTGTCGAGCGAGACACGAGCGCGTGCCGTGTCCGGCGGGCGGCGTCCCGGTGCCCCGGCTAGGATGATCCCATGCCGCGCCGCTTCCTCTGCCTTCACGGCCACTTCTACCAGCCTCCGCGCGAGAACCCCTGGATCGACGCCATCGAGGTCCAGGACTCGGCGGAGCCCTTCCACGACTGGAACGAGCGGATCGCCGCCGAGTGCTACGGCCCGAACGGCGCGGCCCGGATCAAGGGCGAGGGCGACCGCATCCTCGACATCGTCAACAACTACCTCCACCTCTCGTTCAACTTCGGTCCGACCTTGCTCGCATGGCTCGAGCGGGCGAGCCCGGAGACCTACGCCCGGATCGTCGAGGCCGACCAGCGGAGCATGGAGGTGCGCGGACACGGAAACGCGATCGCCCAGGGGTACGCCCACACCATCCTGCCGCTCGCGAACCCTCGCGACCGTCGCACCCAGGTGCGCTGGGGCATCGCCGACTTCCGCCGGCGGTTCCACCGCGCGCCGCTGGGCTTCTGGCTGCCGGAGACCGCCGCGGACACCCCGACCCTGCGCGCCCTCGTCGAGGCGGGCATCCGCTGCACCATCCTGTCGCCCTACCAGGCGCTGCGGGTCCGGCCGCCGGGAGGGGCCTGGCTCGATGCGCGCGACCTGCGGTTCGACCCGACCCGCCCGTACCGGGTCCGGGTGGAGGGCGGCGAGCTGGTGGTGTTCTTCTACGACGGGCACATCGCCCGGGACCTCGCCTTCGGCGGCGCGCTCGGCTCCTCGGACCGGCTCATCGATCGGCTCCTCTCCGGGTTCGACCCCGGGCGCGGGCACGACGAGATCCTCACCGTGGCCGTCGACGGCGAGACCCTCGGGCACCACAGGAAGGGCGGTGACGAGGTGCTGGCGTCGGCGCTCCGCCGGCTCGCGCAGCGGAGCGACGTGGAGCTCGTGAACCTGGGCCAGGCGCTTCAGCGCACCCCGGCCGAGTGGGAAGCGGAGATCATCGAGAACTCGTCCTGGAGCTGCGCACACGGCGTCGAGCGCTGGCGCTCGGACTGCGGTTGCCATACCGGCGGCGGCGACGGCTGGCGGCAGACCTGGCGCACGCCGCTGCGGGAGGCGCTGGAGTGGCTGCGCGACCGCGCCGACGTGGTGTTCGAGCGGGAGGGGAAGGCGCTGTTCGGAGATCCGTGGTTGGCCCGCGACGAGTACGTCGAGCTGGTGCTCGACCCGGAGCGGCGGGAGGCGCTGGAGTTCCTGCGCCGCCAGGCGGGGAGGGCGCTCTCCGGCGAGGAGGAGGTGCGGGCGCTCCGGCTGCTCGAGATCGAACGGCACGCGCTCCTCATGTTCACGAGCTGCGGCTGGTTCTTCTCGGAGCTCTCGGGGATCGAGACGGTCCAGGTCCTCAAGTATGCGGCCCGGGTGATCCAGCTCGTGCAGGACCTCGTCGGCCTCGATCTCGAGCCCGAGCTCGAGGCGCGGCTCGCCCGGGCGCCCTCGAACCTGCCGGAGCTGGGCGACGGCCGCGCCGTCTACCGCCGCCTCGTGAAGCCCAGCGTGACCACGCTCGAAGGGGTGGCCGCGCACATCGCCATCGCCGGCTCCGTGCGGGAGGTGGAAGACGCGGGCCGCCTCTTCTCGCACGCGTTTCGCATCGAGGGGCGCCGCACCGTGCAGGCGGGGCCCATCTCCACCACCGTCGGCCGGATGCAGCTCGAGCACCTGCACACGCGCGAGAAGCTCGACGCGCTCTACTGCGTGCTGCACTTCGGCGAGGCCGACTTCCGGTGCGGGCTCGTCCCGTACCGAGGCGAGGACCACCAGGCGGAGGTCGAGCGCGCGCTGCTCGAGCGGCCGCAGTCGGAGTCGCTGGCGCACCTGCTCCGGGACGCCGACCGCCACTTCCCGGGCCGGGACTACGTCCTGCGCGACCTGTTCCTCGACGAGCGCCGGCGGGTAGCCGAGCTCCTCCTCGAGGGCGCCATGCGCCGCTACGCCGAGCGGTACCAGGAGATCTTCGAGGACAACCGCCGGCTGATGGAGTTCCTCCACGAGATCGACTCGCCCGTCCCCGACCCGCTCCGCGTCGCGGCGGACTTCACCCTGACCCGCCGGCTCGTCGAGGTGGCCCATGCGGCGCGGCGGGGCGAGGTGGAGCTGGGGGCGGCCGAGGCAGAGCTCGACGGGATCATCGCGCTGGCGGGCAGGCTCGGTGTGCGGCTCGAGCCGGCGGCGCTCCGGCGCGAGGTGGGCGAGCTGGTCGCGCTCCACGTCGCGGACCTCGCCGCGGGCAAGCCGCCGGCGCGCCCGGCGGAGG
>JAEZXM010000227.1 GCA_023419875.1 Pseudomonadota bacterium
GGTACGTGGGCGTCCACGGGGAGTGGATCGACTGCGCCGGAGACGGCAGCGGGCAGGACCACTGCGACCCCGACAAGCACAGCGGGAAGATCGATCGCGTCCGGTTGCGCTCCGACGGCGTGCTGGAGGTGGATCGGCTCGACCTCGTGGCGATCGATCACGGCGGGATGTACTGGCACGACCGGACGGTCCTCCGCCTCCTCTACGACCACCTTCTCCATCCGGGCACGCTCTACGCCGGGACCGAGCACGGGGTGGTGATGCTCCTCCCCGACCGGTTCCGGCTCCCGGACCCCGGTGAGTGGTGGAACGACGCGTACCGGGAGTGGATGGGGGATCACCTCCACGCCCGCGTCTGCTTCGAGCGGCCGTGCGACGCGACCTCGGGCGGCCAGCGGATGGGCGACTGGCTGGGGCTCGCCGTCGATGCGAACGGCGATCTCTGGCACGCCGGCCGGTGGACCGCGGGGCTCATCGGCTGGGACCCCGATCCGGTCCGCTGGTTCGCCCGGGGCGGAGCAGCATTCGAGATCGCCTTCGGCGACCCGTACCAGGGCCCGGGCTCCGGCTCGCCGCCGGTGTTCGAGGTGGCGAAGGAGGGGCACTCGGTGTTCCTCTCCGCGGTGAGCGTCTGCCCCGACGGCCGGGTGTGGTTCGGAAGCCTCGGGCCGGAGGACGGCGTCGAGGCCACCATCGCTTCCTACGGGCCGGAGGGGTTCCGCTACTTCACCTCGGGCGAGGTGGGGCTGCCCGAGCGACCGGTCCGCGACCTCGTCTGCCTGCCCGACGGGCGGCTCGCGATCGCCTCTCCGTCCTCGGGCCTCGTGCTCTGGGACCCCTCCACCGGGGGCTCGACGCCGGTCCGCGCCGGCGCCCACCTCCCCGGCGACGCCATCTTGTCCCTGGAGCTGGATACGATGCCCTTCCCGCCCACGCTCCACGTGTCCACGTCGGCCGGCGCGGCCGCGCTCCGCGTCTTGCCCTGACCTTCGAGGCGTCACTCGACGTTCCCATGTGCGCCCGGGGCGCACCTGTCCCGCGGTCCTGGATTTCCGGGGAAGCCCGGTCCCTGGTAGAAATTCGTGCATGGACTTCAACCGCCTGTCCCTGCGCTGGAAGATCACGATCCTCGTGGCCGGGGCCGCCGCGCTCTGCGCGATCCTCGCGCGCGCCCTCTCCTTTGGCGGGGCGGTGGGCGCTTTCTTCGTCATCGCGCTGGTCGTGGCCGGCGCGGGCGCGCTCGCGTACTACCTGGGCGGCCGCATCGTGGCGCCGCTCGTGTCGCTGCGGGACGCGGCGCGGTCGATCGCGCAGGGCGACTTCTCCAGCGTGTCGCGGGCGCGGGTCGAGGCGGGCGGCGAGCTCGCCGAGCTCGCGGAGAGCTTCTTCCAGGCCGCGCGAAATCTTCAGACGTTCCTCTCGCAGCTCTCGCAGACCTCGGTGACCACGCAGCGCGGCGCCGGGGAGATCCTGTCGAGCGTGGCCCGGCTCGCCGCGATGAGCGCCCAGCAGGCCGCGGCCATCAACGAGACCACCACCACCGCCTCCGAGATCGCCCAGACCTCGAAGCAGGCGACCGAGCACGCCAACTCGGTGATCGAGATCACCCAGCGCTCCGACGATCTCTCCCGCGCCGGCCTCAACACGGTCGAGGAGGCGGTCAAGGCGAGCGCCGCCCTGGGCGAGCAGGTCACACGGATCGCGGCCACCATGGCCGACCTCTCCGAGCGGACCCAGCAGGTCGGCGAGATCATCGCCTCGGTGAAGGACCTCGCGGAGCAGTCGAACCTCCTCGCCCTGAACGCCTCGATCGAGGCCTCGAAGGCCGGCGAGCACGGCCGCGGGTTCTCGGTCGTCGCCATGGAGATGCGCACGCTGGCCGAGCAGTCCCGCCAGGCCGCCGTCCAGGTCCGGTCGATCCTCCAGGAGATCCAGCGCGGATCGCGCGACGCCGCCGCCGCCACCGACGAGGGCGCCAAGCGCGCCAGCGCCGCCGTCCAGCTCTCCCGCAGCGCCGGCGAGGCGATCGAGGGCCTGGCCCTCGTGATCAAGGACTCCGCCCTCGCCGCCCGGCAGATCGCCGCCAACACCCGGCAGCAGACGATCGGCGTCGAGCAGATCGTGACCGCCGTCTCCGAGCTCTCCGCGGCCATCAACGAGAGCGCGGAGGGGACCAAGGTGATCGAGCAGGGGTCCGCGTCGCTGTCGAGCATGTCGAAGGAGCTGGCGGAGGCGGTCAACCGTTTCCGGGTGTGAGCGGCCGGCCTTCGCGGTCGCGCGCGGGCGCGCCTCGCGGTAGAACCCGCGCACCGTGTCCTTCACCCTTCACCCCTGCCCCGCCGAGGCGGGGACCCTCGCCCGCCGCGGAACGCTGACGACGCGGCACGGGCGCGTCGAGACCCCGTGCTTCATGCCGGTCGGGACCCGGGCCACGGTGACGGGGCTCACGCCCGAGGACCTTCGGTCGCTCGGCGCGCAGATCATCCTCGGGAACACGTACCACCTCTTGCTCCGGCCCGGGCCCGAGGTCATGCGGACGCTGGGCGGAATCCACCGCTTCATGCGGTGGGACGGGCCGGTGCTCACCGACTCCGGCGGCTTCCAGATCTTCTCGCTCTCGGCCGATCGCTCCATCTCCGAGGAGGGCGCCGCGTTCCGCAGCTACATCGACAACCGGCGACACCTGCTCTCGCCGGAGCGCTCGATCGAGATGCAGACCGCGCTCGGGTCGGACGTGATGATGGTCCTCGACGTGTGCGTCGAGTCCACCGCGCCGCGCCCGCAGGTCCGCGCGGCGATGGAGCGGACGCACCGCTGGGCGGTCCGGAGCCTCGCCGCCCGGACCGACCCGGGCCAGCTCCTCTTCGCGATCGTCCAGGGCGGGCTCGACCTCGCGCTCCGCGCGGAGTCGGCGGCGTTCCTCACCGGCCACGGCTTCGACGGCTTCGCGGTCGGCGGGGTGGCGGTGGGCGACACACGGTCGGAGCGGGCGGAGGTGGTCGCCGCCACGGCGGCAGCGCTGCCGCCGGGGAAACCGCGCTACCTCATGGGCGTCGGGACGCCGCCCGACGTCCTCGAGGCGATCGGCCAGGGCGTGGACCTCTTCGACTGCATCCTCCCGACCACCCTCGCCTGGCAGGGGACGGCGTTCACCTCCACGGGCCGCGTGCGCCTCACCCGCTCCGAGCACCGGCTCGCCGAGGACCCCCTCGACCCGGAGTGCACGTGCCCCACCTGTCGCGGCCACTCGCGCGCCTACCTGCACCATCTCGTGAAGTGCCGCGAGCCGCTCGGCCCCCGGCTGCTCTCGGTGCACAACCTGACCCACTACCAGGACCTCCTCCGCGCTGCTCGGGAGACGATCGAGGCGGGCACCTACTCCGCCTGGGCGCGCGCGCGGCTCGAGGTCATCGACCGGCACGAGCACGATCCGTCCCGGCGTCCGCCGGGGCGCAGGGTGGCGCCGCCGCTCCTCGCGCCGCCCTCGATCGCCGGCGGGCCCCGGGCCCGCTTCGAGGTGGTGCGCACCTCGCTGGGCGCGCCCGCCGTCCGCGATGGCGAGGCGGGCGAGGTGATGCACCCCGTCGTCGGTGCGGCGGTCGAGTCGGAGCGCCTCTACGC
>JAEZXM010000264.1 GCA_023419875.1 Pseudomonadota bacterium
GCCCCCAGCGGCGCGAGCTCCGGATCGACGGCGCCGCCCCGGGCCTCCGCCGCGAGCAGCGCGTGGGCCCGCTCCTCGGGGCAGCCCAGCTCGCGCGCCACGGCCCGGGCGAGGTGGGCCGCACCGAACGCGAAGGTCCGCGCCTGCTCGCAGGCGCCCGCCACCGCGAAGCACAGGTTGGTCCGCTCCTGGCCGAGGTCGAGGAAACCCTCGGCCGCGGTGAGATCCTCCGGCGCGGCAGGGGCGGGCAACGGGCCGAGGGCTCCGCCGGCGAGGAGCGCCGTATAGGCGGGTCCCGGCGGGAGCACCGCGCGCGGATCGACGCCGATCGCGGCGAGCGCGGCGAGCAGCGTCGCGAGATCCTCCTTGCGGGCGACGCCGACGTACAGGTCGGACGCGCCGCCGCGCGCGCCGAGGAGCTGCCAGTCCCAGGCGATCTGCGACAGCTCGAACGGCACCTGCGCCTCGACCTCGTAGCTGATCGTCTGCTCGATGCGTCGCTGGTCCGTGAAGGGGAGGGTCACCACCGACGATGCGATGCCGGCGCCGGGCAGCGCCATCACCGACTCCTGGAACCTCCACCCGCGGGTGGCGATGAGCGCCTCGAGCGCAGCGGCCTGCCGGGCGAGGAGGGTCGCGCCCTCGCTCTCCGGCCCGAGCACCGCGCCGCCGTGCTCGAGGACCGTGTACCCGCGGTAGGTGGACTCCACGAGGACGGCCTTCACCGTCCGTGCGCCCAGATCGATGCCGAGGATTCTCTGCGCCATGGTCTATTCCTCGCGCCAGCGGATGAGCCGCCCGAGGGGAGGGTTCATGTTCACCTTCTGGCCGGGCTTCAGCTTCTCGTGCTCGGGGAGGAGCCGAGGGTCGTAGCTCACGACGGCGTCCGTGGTGTGGGTCACGTCGCCCGCCACCGCGGACGAGCGGATCCGGTAGACGAGGGTCGAGTCCGTGAAGGGGTTGTCCGGGCCCTGGGTGAGGAACTGGGGCCGGACGTTCACCCCCAGCCGCTGCTGGAGCACCAGCGCGAACTGCACCGGGGTGATCGAGACGAGCCCTCCCATGCGCGCCTCGAGCATCTCCTTCCGCAGGCGGCCCAGGAACTCCGGATCGCGGAAGACGACCTCCGAGGCGCGGTCGGCTGCCAGCCTGGCGTTCTCGAACTGCTCGCGGGGGACGTCGGTGTTGACGTTCCGCCCCGCCTCGCGCGGCACGTAGACCGTGAACTGGTCGCCGAAGGCGGCCATGAAGGCGTCGGTCACCCCGGCGACGAGGTGGAGCTCCTCGACCGAGTCGAAGCGATGGTTCTTCGCCTTGTAGCGATCCGTCCCCCGGTCGTACGGGAAGTTCTCGTCGGAGAACCCCTTCTGGAACGCCGGATTCAGGACCTCGAACGAGCAGTTCCCGCCGGGGAACGAGGCGTGAAGGCCCGAGGCGTTCGTATCGTCGTCCACCCAGTCGCGCAGGTGGACCAGGAGATCCGTGCGCGAGTAGCGCTGGCCGGAGAAGTCGCTGCGGCTGAAGAGCGGATCCCACTTCGAGTCGCACACGAGCCCCAGGAGCGCCTCCACCTTCGGCCCCAGGGTCCCGGCCCCGGACTTCTCGAGGTCGTCGAGCTGGACGTTGATCTTGGATGACTCGTCCTCGATGCGTGTCTCGAAGCCGCCGTCGAAGTCGCCCCAGCGGACCTTGGCGACGGCGGCCGCTCCCTCGCCCCCGGCAGGCGCCGCGGCGGGCGGCGACGGGGCCGCGCCGGCGTCGCCGAAGAGCGAGGTCGCGAACGACGAGCTCACCGAAACCATGTTCCAGACCTGGATGCGCAGGCAGGCGGCGGTGGGCTGGGCGGCTCCGCTCGCCTGTGTGTTGCACGCCACCTTGGAGACGGTGTCGACCTGCTGCTGCAGCGAGACCATGAGGCGTGCCAGCGTCACGCCGCTCCGGGCCAGGCCCTCGGCCCGGAGCGCGTCGCGCGCGTGGGCGGCGGTGCGCAGGCGCACCTGGGTCTCGTAGGCGAGGTCCACGGCGAGCGCGGTGAGGATCGCGACGGATACCACCGCGAGGAGCAGCGCGGCTCCCCGCTCGGAGGCGCGAGGTGGGCGAGGGCGAGCCATCTAGAACTCGAGGGAGCGCGTGAGCGCGATCCCCGCCTCCGTGGAGAGCTTCTCGATCCGGCCGTCCGGGAGCTTGATCTCGAGCTCCATCCGGACGCGCGAGGGGAGGTCCTTGGGGTGATCCTGCGACTTCGTGGACCACTCGCGGACCCAGTCGTTCTTCTTCGGGTCGAAGTACTGGAGCCGGAAGGCGGTGACGTGGTCGGCCACGACGTCCTTGCGGCCGCCGCGCTCGAGCTCGCCGTCGATCCGCGCCTTCACGCGACGAAGAAGAGCCTCCTCCCCTGAACGTTCCGGGTGGCTCTCGAGCGTGTACTCGACCACCGCCTGATCGGACTCCTTCACGTCGCGTCCCAGACGCTGGTGGGCGAACGTGCAGAACAGGAGCTCGTCCTCGTCGCCCACGAACTGGGTCGGCCGGTCCTCCCTGCGGATCCGCTGGGTGTCGTAGTGCTCGGAGATGAACGCCATGGAGACCTCGCGCGAGAGGCGCGACAGCGCGAGCCGCGCCCCGGCGTACCGGTCACCCTGGTCGCGCGTCGTCTCGTGGGCACGGTCCACCTGGCGAAAGGTGCCGGCCACCATCGCCCCCATGATCGCGGTGATGGCGATGGCGATGGTCACCTCGAGGAGGGTGAAGCCTGCACTGGAGGGAGCGCGGCCCGTCACTCGACCACCCCCTTCGCGAACGCGAGGACGTGGGTGACCACCGTGAACGACTCCTCGCGCGTGCCCTCCTTCCACGAGACCGTGAGCCGGACCTCGCGGAGCCCCTTCTTCATCTGCTCGCCCAGCACCCCGAGCTGCGTGTTCAACGGCCCCACCAGCGCCGCCGCGCCGGGGAAGAGCGTCTCGACCCCGGATCCCTCCTCGCCGCCGGATACCTTGCCGCCGAGCAGCGCCGCCAGGTTGAGCCCTTCGCCGGCGTCGCCCTGAGCGCCGAGGAGCATGGCCAGGATCTGTTCGGGCCCAAGGTCGCCCTTGGGGGCGACGACCTCGACCTTCCAGCGCACCTCCTCGTGGCCCTCCCGATCGAAGGTCCCCTCCTCCTCCTGGTCGGACTCCTTGAACCCGTCCTTGTCGAACGTGTCGCGGAGCTCGGCGAGCTTGCCGCGGGCGAGCAGGGTCGCGACCTCGATCCGGACCGCCCGGGCGTGGTTCGCGAGGGCGGCGCTCGTGAGCTGGGTCACCCCGAGCAGCGCCGCGGCGAGGATGGCGAGCGCCACCATCACCTCGAGGAGCGAGAAGCCGCGTGCGCCGCGCCCGCGCCGATGGCACGCCGGGGCCTTCACTCGCGCACCTCCACCCTGCCGGGCACGACGCGCGCACGGCCGGTGAACGGCTCGGTCACGACCGTGAAGACGTGCTTCCCGTCCACCACCGGCACCCAGGCGCGCTGTGCCTGTCCGCCGGGGAAGAAGTAGACGTACGCGACCCCGGTCTCGACCGGGTCCCGCCGGCCCTCGAGGTGGACCGGCCCGAACTTCGCCGAGCCGGGGAGCTCGGTCTCCGGGATGAGCCGGTCCTGGAACTTGCCGAACGACGAGCGGGCGAGCACGCGACGGATCTCGGGGTCGTCCTCGTCCGAGAAGCGGATCGCCAGCTCGTCCTCGTCCTCGTCCTCGTCCTCGGCCGCGCCCGGCCGCACCGACGCGGCCCCGGGCGCGCACTCCGCCCAGAACGTCCGCTTCCCGTGATCCACGACGATGCGGCAGGTCGAGTGCCGGAGCGCGGCGACGTCGAACAACGCGCGCATCGAGCCGGCGAGCTGGCCGGCCGCCTTCTTCGCGTTCGCACCGGTGACGCCCGCCAGCGCCGGCCCGGCCGCCACCACGACGATGCCGACGATCGCGAGCACCACCAGGAGCTCGATCAGGGTCAGGCCGCGGGCGCGTCTGGCGGACGAGGAGCTCACGGGTGGTAGACGATGTCGTCCTCGCTGCCGGCGCGGCCGTCCGGTCCGTTGCTCTTCACGTCGTAGCCGTCCGCGTTCGTCTGCCCCGGGTACAGGTAGACGTACGGCTGGCCCCAGGGGTCCTTCGGGATGCCTTCGGCGTTGCCGGCGCTCAGGTACTTCTCCTGCACGAGGATCCGGAGCCCTTCCTCGGTCGTGGGGTAGCGGCCCTTGCTCACCCGGTACATGTCCACGCCGTTCGTGGCGATGTTCCGGACGTCGTTCTTGGCCTGCTGGATCTCGGCTTCCTTCTTGCGCCCGACCACGTTGACCGCGACCGCGGCGGCGATCATCCCGAGGATGACGAGCACCACCATGATCTCGATGAGGGTCATGCCGCGCGAGCCCGCGCGGATCGTTCTCTGCTGGTTCACGGCTAGCCTCCTGCGAGGTTGTTGATCTGGAGGATCGGCATCAGGACGGAGAACACGATGAAGGCCACCACCGCACCCATGGCCACGATCATGAGCGGCTCGAGCAACGAGGTGAGCGCGGAGATCGACGACTCGACCTGGGACTCGTAGGTGTCGGCCACGTTGGCGAGCATCTCCTCGAGCGCGCCCGACCGCTCACCCACGGACACCATGTGGTGGACGAGCGGCGGGAACTCGCCGGATCGCTTGAGCGGCGCGGCGATCGACTCGCCCTCGCGGATGGAGTCGCGCGCCTGGTCGATCACCTCGGCCAGCCGCACGTTCCCCATGATGTTCTTCACGATGTCGAGCGCGGTGAGGAGCGGGACGCCGCTCTGGAGCAGCGTCGCGAGCGTCCGCGCGAACCGGCCGACCGCGAGGTTCCGGACCACCGGGCCGAAGATCGGCGCGTTGAGCCGCCACACGTCCCAGCGCGCCCTCCCCGCGGGCGTCGCCTTCCAGCGCATGAACAACCAGACCGTGAGCGCGAGCCCGGCCAGGATCGCCCACCAGTAGTTCGCGGCGAAGGTGGAGGCGCCGATCGTCACCTGCGTGTACCAGGGCAAGACCGAGCCGCTGTCGGCGAGGATGCGGGTGATCTTGGGGATGACCGAGGTGAAGAGGATCCCCATCACCAGCCCTCCCACGCAGACCATGGCGATGGGGTAGACCATCGTGGCGGTGATCTTCGACCGGAGCCGGGCCTGACTTTCCGTGAACTCGGCGAGCCGCTTCAGCACCACCTCCAGCGCGCCCGAGTGCTCGCCGGCCCGGATCATGTTCACGTAGAGCGTGGAGAAGAGTCGGGGGTGGTTCGCGAGAGCGTCTGCCAGGGTCGAGCCCTCGTTCACCTTCTGCTTCACCTCGCCCAGCACCCGCTTCAGCCGCTCGTGATCCACCTGGTCCACGAGCGCGGTCAAGGACTCCACCAGCGGAACGCCGGCGTGGATGAGCACGGCGAGCTGCCGGGTGGCGACGGCGAGCTCCTGCGCGCTCACCCTCGATCCGATCCAGCGCTTGACGCTCACCTCGCGCGAGGCCGCCTGCTTCTGGGTCTTCTCGCCCACCACCTCGGTGAGGAACACGCCCTCGCGACGGAGCACGCTCCGCAGCGTCCGCGGCGAGTCGGCCTCGCGGAGCCCGGTCACCTGCTTTCCGGCGGCGCTCAGCGCCTTGAACTCGAATACCGGCATCTACGCTCCATTCGCCCTGAGCGTAGGCCCTGCGCAGCAGGGCCGGAGTCGAAGGGCGGGGGTCACCGAATGTCCTCCGCAGTCACCGACAGCACCTCGGCCGCGGTGGTGATCCCGCGCGCGACCTTGTACGCGCCGTGCTCGAGCAGGGTGACCATGCCCCGGTCCACCGCCGCGCGCTTGATGGTGGTCGCGTCGACGGACTTGAGGATCAGCGGGCGGACGTCGTCGTCCACCATCATGAGCTCGTAGATGCCGGTGCGGCCCTGGTACCCGGTGTTCTGGCAGGCGGAGCAGCCGACGGCGCGGTAGAGCTGCTTCGGGTTCCCCGCCTGGGCGAGGATCTTCTCGGTGAGGCCGGCCTGCTGGCGCTCCTCCGCCGTCGGCACGTAGGCCTGGCGGCAGTCCGGGCAGAGCACCCGCACCAGACGCTGGGCGAGCACCCCCACGAGCGAGGAGGCCACGAGGAACGGCTGCACGCCCATGTCCACGAGGCGGGTGATGGCGCCGGCGGCGTCGTTGGTGTGGACGGTGGAGAGCACCAGGTGGCCGGTGAGCGACGCCTGGATCGCGATCTCCGCGGTCTCGAGGTCGCGGATCTCGCCGACCATGATCACGTCGGGGTCCTGGCGCAGGAAGGAGCGAAGCCCGTTCGCGAAGGTGAGCTCGATCTTCGGGTTCACCTGCACCTGGCCGACGCCCTTGAGCGGGATCTCGACCGGGTCCTCGATGGTGAGGATGTTGAGGTCGGGCGAGTTGATCTTGGCGAGGCCGGCGTACAGCGTGGTCGTCTTGCCGGAGCCGGTCGGGCCGGTGACGAGCACGATGCCGTGCGAGCGGGTGATGAGCCCGTCCATCACCTTGAGCTGCCATTCCTCGAAGCCGAGCGACTCGAGGTCGAGCACGACGCTCGACTTGTCGAGGAGGCGCATCACGATCCGCTCGCCGTGCGCGGTGGGCACGGTGGAGAGGCGGATGTCCACGTCCTTGCCCGCGATCTTGATGCGGATGCGGCCGTCCTGGGGGAGCCGCTTCTCGGCGATGTTGAGGCCGCCCATGATCTTGATGCGGCTGGCGATCGACGCCTGGAACCGCTTCGGAGGGCGGATCACCTCGCGGAGCACGCCGTCGATCCGGTAGCGGACCGAGATGTCCCTCTCCTCGGGGAGGATGTGGATGTCGCTCGCCCGCTCCTTCACCGCGCGGAAGAGGAGGGAGTTCACCAGCCGGATGATCGGCGCCTCGTCGTCAGCGTCGAGGAGATCGGTCGGCTCCTCCAGCTCGTGCGCGACGCTCTCGAGGTCCTCGGTCTCGAGGTCCTCCATGAGCTTGTCGTGCTCGTCGGCGGCCCGGTCGTACACGGCGTTGATGGCGTCGAGCACCGTCTGGGCGGACGCCACCACCGGCGTCACCGGCGCGTGGAGGAGCATCGACACCGAGTCCTGGGCGGCGGTGTCGAGCGGGTCGGCCATCGCCACCCGGACGGCGTCGCCGCTCATCGTGAGCGGCAGCACCCGGGCCTGCTTTGCGAAGTGGATCGGTACCTTGGCGGCGAGCTCGTCGGAGACGTCGGTGGGGTCGATGGTCTCGAGGTACGGCAGGTCGAGCTGGAGCGCGAGCGCGCGGAGCACCAGCGCCTCGGAGACCAGGCGCATCCGCACGAGGATCTCGCCCACGGTGGCGCCTGCGTGCTCGCCCTTCTGGAGGACGAGCGCCTCCTCGAGCCGCTCGAGCGGAATGTTCGCGATGTCCACCAGGATCTCGCCGATCCGGCGACCGGCGAACGAGGAGGCCTCGCGCGCCGGAGGCTCGGCGGTGGCGATCTGGGGCTGGAGATCCGTTCTGGGCATGTCGCGTCCCGTGGGTCGCGCCGGCTAGCGTCCCGGCGGTCCGCCCGGCCCGAAGTCGGGAGGGCCGGGAGGCGGCGGCGGGGGAGGGGCGTCGGG
>JAEZXM010000390.1 GCA_023419875.1 Pseudomonadota bacterium
GGCGGCCCCCGTACCTGCCGTCGAGAAGGTGTAGGCCCCTTCGACAAGCTCAGGGTGAGCTGGGCCCAAGCTCCGGCGACGCCCGGCACCGGGTTCTCCCCCCGGTGCGGGGGGCGTCCGCTTGACACCTTCCGCGGCCTGCTGCTATCGAAAAACGCTGTCCTCACGCGTCTGAAGCACACACAGGGTGCGAAGGACCCCCACCCGTCGGAACCACGAGGGATCGATGATCGAGAGCCTCGCCCAGTTCTTCAAGGATGGCGGCCCGGCGATGTGGTTCAACGTCGCGGTGAGCGCGGTCGCCGTCGCCGTGATCATCGAGCGGATCGTCGTCCTCGCCTTCGGTCTGAACCTCAACGCCGGCCCGTTCATGGAGCAGATCCAGAAGCTCGTGCTCTCGGGCAACGTCGATCGGGCGGTGAAGCTCTGCGGGGCGGCGCCGAACGCCGCCCTCTCGCGCGTCATCCGCGCCGGACTGACGCGCGCGAACCGCGGCGATCAGGAGGTCTCGCGGGCGCTGGAGGAGGCGGTGCTCGAGGTGACCCCGGGGATCTCGAAGCGGATCTCCTCGCTCTGGTCGCTCGCCAACGTCGCCACCCTGGTCGGCCTCATCGGCACCATCACCGGCCTCATCGGAACCTTCCGCGCCCTCGCGCTCGCCTCCCCGGAGCAGAAGGCGTCCATGCTCTCCCGCGGCATCGCCGAGGCCATGAACAACACCGCCTTCGGCCTCACCATCGCCGTGACCTGCATCGTCGCCCACCTGCTCCTCAGCTCGAAGGCGAAGGCGATGATCGAGTCGGTCGAGTACAACGCCCTCCGCCTCGAGAACATGCTCATGCGGCGCACCGACCAGGGCGCCGAGTCGGCCGGGTAGCGCCCCCGCGAGAGGCCACCGATGCGCCGCCGCGTCACCGCCGAAGAGCACATGGGCGAGCTGAACATCGTCCCGTACCTCGACGTGGTGGTGAACCTGGTGATGTTCATGCTCCTCAGCATGACCGGGCTCATCAGCCTGGGCGTGCTCAACGTCTCGGCGCCGAAGATCAGCACCGAGGCGGTCGCGGCCGCCCCGGAGACCGGGCCCAAGCTGCTCCTCACCGTCGTGATCGGCGGGCAGGGCTTCTACGTCGGCGGCGAGGGCGCGATCCTCGGCCAGGACGCGGCCCCGGCGGACGCGGCCCGGCCGCCCACCATCCCGCTCCGGGACGGGAAGTACGATTACGTCGAGCTCAACGCACAACTCGTGAAGATCAAGGAGCAGTATCCCGCAGAGACGCAGGTGATCCTCTCCGCAGACCCCGACGTGCTGTACGACACCCTCGTGCAGACGATGGACGCCTGCCGCGAGCAGGTGGTGAAGAAGGACGACGGGAGCACGGAGCGGAAGCCGCTCTTCTTCGACGTCTCGCTCTCCACGGTCGGGTGACCCGCATGTCCGAAGCCACCAGGCGCCTCGCCGCCGCGGCCGGCATCGAGGCCGAGAAGCAGAAGCGGGCCTACCGGCGCGCCCGGCGGAAGGTGCGCGAGGCCGAGGGCGAGATCCGCGAGCTCAACATCGTCGCCATGATGGACATGATGACGATCCTGCTCGTCTTCCTCCTCAAGTCGTACCAGGCGTCCACCGTCAACGTGAACATGGGCGAGCACTTCGCCTTGCCGGCCTCGACCACCCAGCTCCACCCACAGGAGAACATCACCGTCCAGATCTCGATGACCGAGCTGGTCGTGAACGAGCGGAAGGTCCTCGACCTCGTGAATGGCGTCGTGCCGGCGAGCGCCAAGGAGAGCCCCGACTCCGTCCGGATCGAGCCCGTGTACGCGGCGCTCCGGCGCGAGGTCGATCGCCAGAAGGAGATCGCGAAGTACAACAAGAGCCTCGCCGTGGCCGGCCGGATCAACGTCGTCGCGGACAGGAAGATCAGCTACCGCACGCTCACCGAGGTGCTCTACACCGCCGGCCAGGCCGAGCTGGGCGAGTTCAAGTTCATGGTGCTGAAGGCGGGGCAGTAGGTCGCCCTTCGACTCACGGGCCAGCAGCGTTCCATCACAGCGTCGGGGGCGAGGGTGCCACCGCGTTCCGCTCCCGGCGCCGGGCGCAGTCGGTGCAGACGAGGGCGGTGGGCAGCGCCTGGAGCCTGCGCGGGTCGATCTCCTGATCGCAGTCCATGCAGGTGCCGTACTCCCCGTCGTCGATCCGCACGAGCGCGGCGGTGACCGCCGCAACCTCGCGGCGCTGCACGTCGGAGAGCCGTGCGAGCGTGTACTGCTCGTGCTCGGACTGGGCCCCCTCCTCGAACTCGGGGTCCCGCTCGGCGGCCCGGAGCCCTTCCAGCGCGGCCCGTTCGCGCCGCACCGTCTCCAGGATCACCTTCCGCCGGTGTTGCAGCTCCTGCCGGATCCGCTCCAGCTCCTGCTCGCTCACGTTGCGTTCCTCCGGCCGGGGGGATAAGTGGAGCGCCCGGCGACCCCGGTGAGACCCGCGCGGGCGCGGCAACGAAGATGCGCACCACCGTCCTGGCCCGCCAGGCGACCCGGAGCGGGCAGGAAACGATCATGACTCGCGAGACCATGCCTGTTCGGGTCATCGGCGGCGGCCTCGCGGGGGCCGAAGCCGCGTGGCAGCTCGCCTCGCACGGCGTCGCCGTCGAGCTCGTCGACATGAAGCCGCTCCGGCGGTCGCCTGCCCACGTGCTCCCCGGGCTCGCCGAGCTCGTGTGCTCGAACTCCCTCCGCTCCGACAACCCCGCGAACGCCGTCGGCCTCCTTCACGAAGAGCTGCGCCGTCTGGGGAGCCTCGTGCTTCGGTCCGCGGACGAGACGCGCGTGCCCGCCGGGGATGCGCTCGCGGTCGATCGAGAGCGATTCAGCGCCCGGATCACCGCGCAGCTCGAGGGCCACCCGCTCGTGCGCCGCCGGACGGAGGAGGTCGCCGCGCTGCCGCCGCCGCCCGGGCTGTCGATCGTCGCCACCGGGCCGCTCACCGGGGAGGCCCTCGCGGCCGACATCACCGGGCTCGCGGGCGGGCGGCTCCACTTCTACGACGCGATCGCGCCGATCATCGCCGACGACTCGATCGACAAGGGCATCGCCTACGCCCGCTCGCGCTACGGCAAGGGTGAGGGCGACGAGTACCTGAACCTGCCGCTCGACGAGGCGCAGTACGGCGCGTTCGTCGAGGCCCTGCTCGCGGCCGAGAAGGTGCCGGCGCACGGCTTCGAGGAGCCGCGCTACTTCGAGGGCTGCCTGCCGATCGAGGTGATGGCCGCGCGCGGGCGCGACGTGCTCGCCCACGGTCCGATGAAGCCGGTCGGCCTCGAGGACCCGCGCACCGGCCGGCGCCCGCACGCGGTCGTTCAGCTCCGGCGTGAGGACGTCGCCGGCACCGCCTGGAACCTCGTCGGCTTTCAGACCCGGCTCACCTGGCCCGAGCAACGGCGCGTCTTCCGCGCCTTCCTCCCCGGCCTCGCGAACGCCGAGTTCGTCCGGCTCGGCCAGATCCACCGGAACACGTTCCTGGAGGCCCCGCGGGTGCTCGCCCCGGACCTCTCGGCGCGGGCCCGCCCGCACCTCTTCTTCGCCGGCCAGATCACTGGCGTGGAGGGGTACGTCGAGTCGTGCGCCTGCGGGCTCATGGCGGCGCGCGCCGTGCTCGACCGCCTCGCGGGGCGGCCGTTCCGCCCGCCCCCGGCCGCGACCGCAATGGGGGCCCTCCACCGACATCTCACCGGCGAGGCGCATCCTCCGGGGTACGATTACCAGCCGACGAACGTCGTCTTCGCGCTCTTCCCTCCCCTCGAGGGCAGGCACCGCGGCAAGGCCGCCCGCAAGGAGGCCTACGCGGAGCGGGCGCGGAAGGAGCTCCAGCCGTGGATGGAAGACACTGCCCCCGGACCCGCGCACGCCGCCTCCTGATCGTCGCGATGAGCCTCGCCGCCGTCGGTTGCTCCTCGCGCGAGCCGGCGGGTCTCGGCGTGCGCCGGGCGGCGGGGTCGGCGCGGAGCCTCGTCGCGACCACGGACGGCGTCTGGCTCGCCTTCCTCGATGCGTGCAACGCCGCCCGCGCCTCCTCGCTTCCGCTCGGGACCTCGAGCTGCGAGCTCCGCGTGGTGCCCGCCGCGGGCGGAGAGCCGGTCCTCGTCGCCCGCGCGACGACGACCCTCCCCGGGGCCGTGCTCGCGAGCCCGGTCGGTGCCGAGATCGCGGCCCTCGCCGAGTATGACTACGCATCGGGCTCGGGCACCCTCGTCCGGTGGCGGCCGGGGACCGCCCCGGAGGCGCTCGCCTCCGGCGTCACCTTCCGCGGATACGGCGCCGACGGAACGCTCGGCTACATCGCCGGGGGTGCGTTCTTCCTCGCGGCTCCCGGCGGAGGAGATCCGCGCGACGTGGACGGCGTGACCGCCGCAGCGAGCTTCGAGCTGGCGCCGGGGCCGCTCGCCGTCGTCGGGCTGGTGCGGCGGAAGGTGAGCGCGGGGGGAGAGCTCCTCCCGCTGGGCCGCGGCCGCGACGGCTCGATGGGCGCGCCGTCCCCGCTGCCCGGACCGGTCGGCGACTACGGGTTCGGCCGCGGGTCCTACGCGTTCACACGGATCGGTAAGGACGGCGCCGAGCTGAAGGTGGTGGCCGCGGATCAGGCCGAGGCGCGGCCCGAGCTCGTGGCCCGAGGCGTGCGCTCCTTCGCCTTCGAGCCCGGCGGGGATGCGCTCGCGTACGTGGCAAACGTCGCCCCGGGACGTCAGGGCGATCTTCGCCTCCGCGCGGGCAGGGTCGACGTCGCCCTGGGGCGCGACGTCGGGGAGTTCCGGTGGGCCGCGCGTGCGCCTCGCCTCGCCTGGCTCGAGGGGTACGACCCGCGCGTCCGCTCCGGCTCCGTGGGCGCGGGCGGGGTCGGCGTGCCTGGGCGCATCTTCGGGAAGGACGTCTCCGATCTCGAGATCTCGCCTGACGGCCGCTTCGTCGCCTTCCTCCAGCACTCGAGCCGCGGCGGCTACTCGGTCACCCTGTTCCTCGCGGACCTGGGGGCGCCCGAGGGGGCGACGCCGCGGCGCATCGCGCAGGGCTCGTTCGGCTTCTCGTTCTCGCCCGACGGGAGGTGGCTCTACTACCGGACGCGGTGCACGCGGGAGGGAGAGGCCTGCGACCTCGAGCGGCTCGACGTGGTCGCCGCGGCGGCCGAGCCCGAGCGCGTCGCGGAGGGGGTGAAGAGCTTCGAGTACGCGCCGGGCGCACCGGGGAGGCTGCTCCTCACCTGGAAACCGCTCGGTCGCGAGGCGCTCGACGTCGGCATCTGGGAGGGCGGACGGATCGTGAAGGTGGACACCTCGGTCCTTCCCGGTTCGGCGTCCTTCATCGGCCCCGGCGCACGGCGGCTTGCCTACGCGGTCCTTCAGCCGAAGCGGGCGGGGGTGTACGTGGCGGAGATTCCGGGGAGCTGAGGCCGGATATTTCCGACCGCGGCGCCGGGATGCTACGAGATCCCCGTGAGCCACTTCGAGGAGATCGAGCGCTTCCTCTCGTACCTCGAGAACGAGCGCCGGGCCTCCCCGCACACGCTCAGGGCCTACCGGACCGATCTCGAGCAGTACGGGGCCCACCTCGCCGCCGCCGGCGAGCCGCTCGTCCCTTCGTCGCCGGCGGCCATCCGGCGCTTCCTCTCCGCGGCCGCGGGCCACGCCGGCCCGGTGAGCCTCGCGCGCAAGCTCTCCGCCGTCCGCTCGCTCCACCGCTTCCT
>JAEZXM010000459.1 GCA_023419875.1 Pseudomonadota bacterium
ATCTCCTCCTGGGCGGCCACGAGCGGCTCGGGCCGCGCGGCGAGCGCGATCTTCACCCGCGCCGCGGCGGTGTCGAGGAGGTCCACCGCCTTGTCCGGGAGCTGGCGGCCGGAGAGGTAGCGGCGCGAGAGGGTGACCGCGGCCGTCACCGCCTCGTCGCGGATCGCGACGCCGTGCGCCTTCTCGTACGCGGCGCGGAGGCCGCGCAGCATCACCACCGCGTCCTCGTCGGAGGGCTCGTCCACCTTCACCGGCTGGAAGCGGCGCTCGAGGGCGGCGTCCTTCTCGAAGTACTTCTTGTACTCGCTCCAGGTGGTGGCGGCGATGGTCCGGAGCTCGCCGCGCGCGAGCGCCGGCTTGAGCAGGTTGGCGGCGTCGCTCCCGCCGGCGGTGCCGCCCGCGCCGATGAGCGTGTGCGCCTCGTCGATGAAGAGGACGATGGGCTTCGGCGAGGCCTTCACCTCGGAGATGACCGCCTTGAGCCGGTTCTCGAACTCTCCTCGCACGCTCGCGCCGGCCTGAAGCGCGCCGAGGTCGAGGCCGAGGAGCTCCACCTCGCGGAGCGACTCGGGGACGTCGCCGCCGGCGATGGAGATCGCGAGGCCCTCGACGAGCGCCGTCTTTCCGACGCCGGGCTCGCCCACGACGATCGGGTTGTTCTTCCGGCGGCGGGCGAGGATGTCCACCATCTGCCGGATCTCGCGGTGCCGGCCGAAGATGGGGTCGATCTTCCCGTCGCGTGCGCGCTGGGTGAAGTTGGTGGCGAACCGCGCCAGCGCCTCGCCGCCGACCGCTGCCTTCCCGGGCGCGGCGTCCGCCGCCGGGGCGGGCTCGCCGTCCACGAACGACTCCGCGTGCTCGTGGCTCTTCGAGAGCACGTCGGCGAGGTCGCGCTTCATCGCGTCGGCGTCGAGGTTCTCGAGCTCGGAGTACGACTCTCCCGTGTAGCGGTCGGGACGGGCGGCGAGCTGCACGACGAGGTGGCCGCTCCGGAGCTTCTGCGCCCCGAGCTCGACCGAGGCCATGAGCCAGGCCTCCTCGAGCCACTGGAACACGCTCTCGGAGATGACCGGCCGGCCCGGGTTGCCGGACCTCATGTCCGAGAGGGTCCGCTCGACCATCCCCGCGAGCCGCCGCCGGTCCGCGCCGTGCTGCTGGAAGAGCAGCGCCACGTCACCCTCGTCCGGCTCGAGCATCGCCGAGAGCAGGTGCTCGACGGTGAGCTCGTAATACCCGCCCTGCGCCGCGCGCCCGACCGCGGCCTCGAGGTGCCGCGTGGCGGTCGGCGTGAGCTTGCGAACGAGCGACTTGGCTTCGACGCGCATGGTGTCGTCCCCTCGGCTCCCCCGCGGGCGGGACGGAGCTGATCCAGATCACGGCCCGGCAACCCGCCGAGTATCCCCTGGAAACAGGGTCCGGGGGAATCCGGGAGCTTGCACGACGCGCACGAAACTCCAGAGGTTGGGCGACTCGATCCGCTGCTTGGTCGCGGCCGGATCTCATCGCGATACCAGTTGATCTCCCCCTTCGCTCGGGCTGAAATGCCGCCCATCACGACTGGCCGGGGGGGCCTGCCGCACGCGGACGCGTCCCCTCGCACAAGAGGATGCCCGCGTCGGCGCGGGCGGATGGAGATCGCCATGAGAAAGCTCCTCGGTTGCTGCACGTTCGCGCTCTTGCTCGCTGCCTGCGGTGGTTCGGGTGTACCGAGCGATCCGACGCGCGCCCCGCAGCTCGTGCTCGAGGCGCCGGACGAGGGCGCGCTCCTGGCCGGCGACTTCACGGTCATCGTGAGGGCGGTCGGGGACCACGTGGACATCGAGACGCTGGCGTTCTCGTTCCCGGCGCAGCTGGCGGGCACGGCGCCGGTCTTCGACAAAGCGGCGCACACGGCGACGATCGTCGGCAGCGCCAGGACCTCGTCGTTCGAGGATGGGACCCTCACCGTGACCGCCAACACCGTGGACGTGAACGGGAAATCGGCGCAAGGGACGTGGACGTTCCAGGTGAGCTCGACCGCAAAGTTCGTGACCATCGACTCGGGCTTCGCGTCGTACCGCGACGAGCAGGGAGTGCAGCTCGCCACGACCGGCGGCATCGCCACGATGCCGATGGGCTTCGTCTACGCCTCCGAGAGCGACGTCGCCGTGGGCCCCGGCTCGACGCTCCACAAGGTCGTCTCGAGGATGGGTTGGTCGGGCGCGGCGCCGTCCGCCGCCGAGCTCGAAGGCGCGAACACGTTCAACATCCCGGTCGCGCGCCTGCTCCTGGACCACCAGTCCACCGAACCGGCGCTCGTCTCCGCGACGGCGACGGTCAAGGTCGGCGCGATGGGCACCCCGGTCACGGTGAACCTCATCCCGGCGTCCACGAGTCCGGCCGGCCAGCGGGCGTACCTGCTCCCGTTCGCGTCCAACCTGATCCCGGACCTCGCCAGCCTCGAGGCAGCCACGGCCGTGACCGTCACCGCTCGGATCGATGACGCCGTGGGTCACGTCTTCACGGGCGGTCCCTGGGCGGTGACGATGGTCCCGCTCGCGCCGCCGGTCGCGGTGCTCGTGGACGCGGAGTATCCGTCCTCGCTCGCCGACCCGCGGAGCGCGTGGCCCTACCGGCTCGCGAACGCGGACACCAGCACGTACGCGCAGCTCTGGACCGGCGACTTCTCGCTGGACGCCGGCGCCCGCGTGCTCCACGTCACGATCACCAACTCCGACGCGGCTCTGGTCGCGATCGGTGCTGCGCTCGATGGCGGCTCGTGGACCCTCACCGAGAGCTGGGTGGCGAACGACGGCAACCAGGTGCCGTACGGACCGTTTACGGAGTCGTGCGGACCTGGCGGCTGCTCCGGTTCGCAGGGACCGTGCAACCCACTCGCACCGAACTCGGTGCATCTCCAGCCCGTGGGCTCGGCGATTTGGGCCTGCAGCGCCGCGAGCTACCGCGATGGACCCGCCCCGACCCAGGTGACGCGGGCCGGCGCGCTGCACGTGACGGGGTACAAGGACGGGACCTCGACCCCAGCCGATCGAGTGGGCGAGCGGTTCCTCGTCCCGGCGGCATCCGGCGGGAGTCCCGGGCGGCTTGACCTCTACGCCGTCCGCCCCGCCACGTCGGATCGGACCGGGGAGCTGCCGCTCACGTGGATCGCGGACCGGAACCGCTACGAGGCCGGAACGTCGTTCAGGACGCGGCACATGGCGAGCAAGACGTCGAATGGCTCGTGCGGGACCAGCTGCGTCATCAACGTGTACAACTGGGCGGAGATCGCCTGGAGCTGGCGGCTCGCGAGCGCGGTCGAGACGATCACCGGCACGCTCGCGCTCGACGCCCGAGCGTACGGCGCGGCCGAGTACGGGCCGACCGGCGCCGCGGCTCCCTCCGCGACGTTGCCCGCCGCCATCACGCACTGACGCGCGCGCCGGGACGCCGATCGCGCCTCCGCCGCTCGGCGTCCCGGTTCCGCTCGGTCAGCCCCCCGAGACCGCCGGCGCCACGTCTTCCGGCGCCGCCTGCATCGCCGGGCAGGTGAAGTCGAACCCGAACAGCTTCGGGTCCTCGCAGATCACCGCCGCGGAGAAGATCGACAGCACGTAGTCGTACGTCTCCTTCGGGACCTTCCTGTCCCGCAGCAGGCGCCAGAAGTTCCGGTCCTGCGGCGTCGGCGGGAGCTTGTTCACGAGCGCGCGGACGTTGCCCTCGCCCCAGTTGTAGCAAGCCATCACGAGCAAGCTCGACGCCTGTGTCTCGTGGGACGAGAGCATCTTGATGTAGCGCGCGCCCGCGGTGGTGGCCTTCTGCCACTCGAACCGGTCGTCCTTCGGATCGTACGTGGGCGCGTCGTGGAGCGGGCCCACCTCGAGGCCGAAGTGAGCGGCGGTGGCCGGGATGAACTGCCACATGCCCTTGGCGTAGCCGTAGCGGGTCTTCGGGCCGATCGCCCGCTCGTCGTAGCCGCTCTCCACGAGCGGCAGGTACACGAGCTGCCTCGGGAGGCCGGTCTCGTGGAGCACCCGCTGGATCGCCGGCCCGTACCCCTTCCGCGCCGAGAGCTGGAGCGCGTTCGCGAGCCGGCTCGAGGTCTTCCACCGTCGGACGTACTTCTTCACCTCGGCCACGAACTCGGGCGGGACGTTCACCTCGCACTCGCCGAAGGCGCGGGCGGTGCGGAGGATGAGCTGCTCGTCCTCCGGGAGCTTGGCGTACACGCCGAGCTCCTTCACGAAGGCGTCGTACTCGGCCTCCATCTTCGAGAACCGTGCCTTGCGGCCGAGGAGCTCGGAGAGCATCTTCCGGTCGGCGTGCGCGAGCACGACCTCCTCGAGCTGGGAGATCTCCACCTCCACCGCGCGTGTCGCGTAGAAGAGACGCTCCGCCGTCTCGCGCAGCGTGCGGAGCTTCCGCTGCTGGTGGACGATGACGCCTCCGGCGATCGCGAGCGCGACGAGCACGGCGGCGGCGAGGATCTGGTACGGCCGGGAGGAGCGCCTCCGCACGCGATCGAAGGCGCGGCGGAACAGCAGGGTCTCGCGCCCCATCGGCGTGCCGCCGCCTCTGCGCAGGAACCGGCGGAGGATCTGCGACTCGGTGGTGAAGCCGCCGGAGGCCGGCTCCTCCGGTGCCTGCGGCGGGGAAGGCGCCGGGACCGGGGCGCGGGTCGTCTCCCCGGCCACGAGCTCGAGCCGGACGCGAGGACCGCCCGGCCCGAGCTCCAGCTCGGCGGTGTCCCGGAGCGGGACCATCTGGGCGCGGGCGCCGTTCACGAGCGTCCCGGCCGACGAGAGATCGCGGATCCACCAGAGGATGCCGTCCTGGAGGACCTCGGCGTGCGTCGGCGCCACGCCGGGCTCGAGGAGCTGGAAGTCGGCCTCGGTCGATGAACCGATGGTGAAAGCTCGCGTGAAGCGCATCTCGGCCGCGCGCGCGCGGCCGGACAGAACGCGCGCGATCACCGTGCGCGGGGCGCGGCTCCGGGGCTCGCGACCAGGGGAAGCATCGGTAACCATGGCGGGAAACCATTGTCGGCGGAAGCCGGGCCCGGGCCAAGGACCCACCGCGCGAGATCGTCCTTGACGGTCGTATTCCACCGTACTCGAATGTCGGCATTCCGGAAGCAAGCGAGGGCGGCGCTCGTCGGAGCGCTGACCTCCGTTTTCGCGACAGCGTCTCGTTCATCGCAGAGGGGGCGGAACATGAAGCGGCTCGTGCTCGTGGCAGCGCTGCTCGTGGCCTGCAGCTCGGACCCGGGTGAGGTCGAGGTCTCACCGACCATCACCCTCGTCCAGCCGAGCGCCGATGAACCGCTCAACGGGGAGGTCACCGTCGTCCTCGAAGCGTCGAGCCAGGGCATCGACATCGAGTCCTTCGAGGTCCTCGAACCGGAGCCGCTTCGTGACGTGGAGCCGGTGATGAACCCCGGCGCGCAGACGGCCATGCTCCCGCTCGAGATCCGGACGTCGAGCTATCCGGATGGACCGCTCGAGATCGTCGTGCGGGCCAGGAACGCCAAGGGCAAGGAGACGGAGCGAACCTTCACCTTCGAGGTGAGCTCCACCGCACGCACCGTGAGCCTCGATCCGAGCTTTGCGTCGTACCGGAGCGAGGCCGGCATGACGGTCTCGACCACGGACGGGCTGGCGAACCCGGGCGGCCTCGGCTACGCGTCCCCGGACAAGGTGGCATTGGAGGCCGGGGGGACGGTGTTCAAGGTCGTGACGCGCATGGGATGGCCGGCGGCCTCGCCGCCCACGGCCGCGAGCCTCGAGACCTCGAACGAGTACAACATCCCGGGCCTGCGGTTGTGGGTCCCGCACCAGGAGGGCGATCCGGCGAAGAACGTCGCGCGGGCGAGGGTCGAGGTGGACCAGGGGCACGTCGAGCCGGTCACGATCGATCTCCTCCCCGCGTCCGCGAGCCCTCCCGGCACGAAGGCGTATCTCCTGCCGCTCTCGTCGAATGGCATCCCCTTCCTGACGCAGCTCACGACGCGCACCCCGCTCAGGATCACCGCGACGGTGACGGATGACGTGGGCCACGCCTGGACCGCGAACGGCGGATTCTGGATCGTCTACCTCGAGCCGCTTCCCCCGCCGCTCGTCGCCACGGTCGATCCCGACTACGCGAGCGCGGCGGAGGCCGCGAGCGTGTACGCGTACCGGCTCGCGAACGGCACGTACGAGCCTGCGTTCTCTTCGGCGCACGGCGAGCGCATCACCCACTTCATCGTCACCAATCCGAACGCCGAGCCCGTCGCGCTCGATGCGGCGATCGGCGGTGCCAATGCCTGGAGCCTGACGGAGAGCTGGGTCGGGTTCGTGGCGAGTACGAGCACGTCGTACGTGAGGCGGTCGAGGAACCCGGTGAACTGTCTTTCGCCGCTGCCGCCGGACGAGGGCAGCCATCCATGTGCGATCACGCTGGCTCAGGTGAGTGGGCTCGGTTGCGTGGATCCTGCACCGTACGTGAACGGTCCCGCGCCGGTCGAGTACACCTGGGATGGGTCGCTGTCCGTCTCGGCGTATGAGGACGGCGCTCCGGCGTCACGCACGTCCTCGGACCGCTTGATCGTCCCGGCCGCCGCCGGGACGGCCGCGGGGCGGCTCGATCTCTACGTCGCTCGGCCGCACGTGCCTCGTGGCAGCGCTCCCGTTCTCGTCTGGGACGCGGGGCGGCAGAGCTACACGCGGAATGCGTACTCCGTGAACCGCATGACCGGCATGTCCTCGCAGCAGATGATCTGTGGGTACGGCGGCAACGCGACGTACACGCAGGATACGTACCCCTGGACCTTCACGGACTGGCGGGAGAAGGTTTCGTCGGCGGTGGAGTCGATCGACGGCGCACTCGTGCTCGGCGCGAGCGCGATGGTGGCGGGCGGAGAGGAGTACGGTCCGGTGAGGGAGTTCAGCACCACGGCGCTGCCGTCGTCGATCTCGCACTGACGGCTCACCCGAGCGGCACGCGCGCCGCCCGCTTCTGGCCGCCCAGCCAGGCGTCGCGCCCGAGCCGGGAGCCGTCCGCAGCGGCGAGCCGGAGCGGCGGCGCCGCCTCCGGCTCGAGGAGCAGCTCGACGAGGCACGACAGCTCCCCGCGTCCCGCCAGCTCCAGCGTCGCCCGGAGCTTGCGGGAAGCGGTCCGCTCGACCGCGAACCGGAGATACCCGGCGCGACCGACCGGTCCCACCACCACCCCGACCGTCCCGGTCCTGTCGAGGACCGTGTGCCCGAGCACGGCGTCGCGCCCGAGGGTGTTCGCCTGCACGCCGAGCCGCGTGCGATCCGGCTCGGCGATCGGGACCCGGACGCCCACGAACTGCTCGATGGCGAGCGGCGCGCCCTCGAGCTCGTCGTGGAGCGCGTCCCGCAGGATGGCCTCGAGCCCGGCCGCGGTCGGTGCGCGCTCGGCGAGCAGCGGCGCGGCCCGGAGCATGAGCCAGCGCGCGGCTTCCTCGCCGACGCCGGGCGGCACTGCGGGCGGCTCGCCGGACGGACCGAGCCGGGTCGCGGGGTCCACGCCCAGGAGCGCGAGCAGCCGGGTGGACCACGGATCGCCCTGGTCGCAGAGGTACGTCGCGGAGGGGTCGAGCTCGAGCAGGCCCCGCGCCAGCAACGAGAGGGCGCGGTGATGGAAGAGGTCCAGGAAGTCCCGGTTCGCCTGCTCGTCCGGCGGCTGCTGGACGATCTCCTCGGAGACGTACTGCGGCAGCGGGCTCACCGTCCCGGTGAGGCCAAGGAAGGTGGTCACGATCTCCCAGCGGCGGCGGGAGCGGCTCGTGAAGTCCATGGGGTCCGGGGGGAGCATCCGCTCCTCGACGCGCGAGACGTCGCCCGGGGTGAAGCTGAGCGCGGGGTCGTGCCGGAACCGCACCTGCTCGGAGGCGGCGCCCACCTCGCCGCCCACGTCGGCGGCGCCGGGGCTCAGGCGATCGAGCAGGACGAGGAGCGGGAGGAAGCCCTGCCGCCGCGCGGCCTCGATCCGCGACGCCTCGTCGCTCAGAGCAGCGGGAGCGTCCCGTTCCGCGGGGTCCATGCGTACTCCCGGTGAGAGGGGTCGAGCCGGACGGCGAGCTCGACGAAGGCGTTCACCGGCACCTGGGCGCCGAGGAGCTCGTCGAGCACGCAGCCGAACAGGAAGGCGTCGCCGGGGCTCGCGAAGTGGGCCTCGTCGAGGAGCGTCAGGAGCCGCGTACCCCGGACCACCGCACCGCCGAGCAGCCGCCGCGCCTCGGACGCCTCGACCGCGCGCACGCCCTCGATCCGCAGCTGGTTGGCACGGCCGGCCTGCTGGTCCACGAACGAGGGGAAGTCGTACGCGGCGAGGAGGGCGCGGAGCGCCTCCGCCCTCGCGAGCGTGGTCCGCCCCGCGGCGAGGTGGGAGACGAGCCGCCACTGCAGCTCGCCGTCCATCGGGGGCCGCACGGGCTTGGTCACCGGCACGATGTTGCGGAAGCGTGCCATGGTCGGCGAGCCTGGAGTCATGACCGAGACGTCGCCCAGCCGGAGCTGGCCGGGCAACCCGCGGTTCGTGCAGAGGAGCTCGACCGAGAGGATCTCCTCATCCGGGCCTGGGCCCCCGCCGCGCGGGGTGAGCACCGACAGGTACACGTCCATGCCCCCGTCGAGCGGCGAGAGCCGGCGTCGCAGGCGGTGGTAGCAGACGTCGGGGCCGTACGCACGGTCATAGCCGGCGAAGGCCGGGTAGGCGCGCCGGCGGCCGCGCGCGTCGGGGAGGCCGGTCACCGACTCGACCTGGAACACCTCCACCGCGCGCGGCTCCAGCTCGGCGGCCCGCACCAGGTGCTCCTCCTCGAGGGACTCGACGCGGATGGGCTCGCCGCTCGCCCGGAAGAGGTTCACGGCGGGGACGCAGTTCGTGCGGAAGTGGTCCTTCGAGACGCGGGCGGGGAGCTCGGGCGGGCGCTCGAACCGGAGCGCCAGCTCGAACCGTTCCTGCGCCGCCTCTCGCGCCTCGTGCAGGCCGCCGACCTCGAAGAAGAGGAACTTCTGCGGGAGCGTGAAGTACTCGAGCAGCGTCCGGTATCCCTGGGGAGCGAGCGCGGGCCAGGGAAGGAGGGGGAACGGCGTCCCGAAGGCCGGGAGCCGCACCGCGCGCGCGGGGAGCTGCACCGGCCGCGCCCCCGCGCCCATCCCCTTCACCTGCACGCCCTTGAGGTGGCGGCCGAGCCAGAGGAGGAGCGTGGTGGTGAACGGCAGCTCGCCCTGCAGGAAGAACCGGATGCCGCCTTCCTCGAAGACGCTCGGGAGGGCCGGCGGCGGTACTTGGAGACAGAGGCGCAAGACCGGCGTGGCGCCGATCGCCTGGTCGAGGACCGCGTCCTGCACCGTCACCGGGAGGAGATC
Source organism: Pseudomonadota bacterium (assembly GCA_023419875.1). Lineage (GTDB taxonomy): Bacteria > Myxococcota > Myxococcia > Myxococcales > Anaeromyxobacteraceae > Anaeromyxobacter. The sequence goes on from JAEZXM010000459.1 coordinate 9,360, forward strand.
GAGGTCGGCGGTCGTGCGGAACCGGCACGTGAGGCCGTCGATCGGCGCGGTACCGAGCTCCGCGCCCGCCGCGACCCGGGCCCGTGCGCGCAGCGCGCCGGGCGTGGGAAGGAACTCGACGATGGTGGCGGCCGGAACCGGGCGAAGGACGTGGGGCACGAGGATCTCGGCCAGGTCCTGGACGAGCTCCGGCACCGCGACGTCGATCCGCTCGCGGATCCGTGCCGCGAGGAAGGCGAAGCCCTCCAGCAGGCGCTCCACGTCGGGGTCCCCGCCGCGTTCGGCGAGGAGCCCGGCGGCGGAGGGATGCAGCGCGGCGAACTCCTTGCCGAGGCCGCGCAGGAACTGGAGCTCGGACTGGTAGCGCTTCGAGAACATGGTCACCCCGCGACGTCGTAGCGGCCGCCGGGACGGACCGTCGTGGCGAACCGGACGGCGCGGGCCCCGCGCCGCCCGGCGATCTGGGCGCTGATCTCGAATCGGAGCAGGAGGCCGTCGTCGGGCACGTAGCGCACGTTCACGTGCGTGAGGCGCGGCTCGTACCGGAGGATCGTGGCGCGGATGGCCCGGGCGAGGCCGGTGCCGGCCGCCGGGAAGGCATGGACCACGTCGGAGAGATCCATGACGCCGAGGTCCGGCGCGCACGGAGCCTCCCCCTGGCGCGTGTTGAGCAGCACGCGCAGGTGCTCCAGCACGGCCCCCACCTCGTCGATGGGGGCCTCGCTGGCGATCCGGGAGAGAAGCCCACGCCCTGGCACCGGCGCCTCGGCCTCGGCGGGGAGCCGCCGGCTAGGCCTCGCCGGCCCAGCTGTCGGTGTGGGTCACGCCGCCGTTCGTGTACGTCCAGGTGATCGTCTTGAAGACGAACGTCACCTCTTCCTGCGGCGGCTCACCGGCCGTCTCCTTGTGGATGGTCGGCGTGACGAACTGCTTCACGGAGGCCACGTTGCCCTCCTTGATCTCCACCGTGAAGAACTGCTCGGTGGTGCCGTCGCCGCTCGGGTTCGGCCGGAAGAACTTGAAGACCCCGTCGATCTTCTGGTTCTGGCTGAGCGCCGCCACGAGCAGCGGCGAGCTCCGGTCGATCCGCTTCCAGATCTTGAGCGGGCTGAACTGGCGGCGCGCAGTGACCAGATTGGTGGCTGCCTCGCGCGCGCTGGACACGCCCAGCTCGTACGAGATGCACTCGATGGAGCCCTCGCGACCCAGGCTGATCTGCGTGCTCTCCCCCTTCACCGCGTTGCCGTTGATCTTCAGGAACAGGTGAACCGTCTCGGCCATGATCGCTCCCCGCTCGTCTCCGGGCGTCCCTGGTTCGCGGCGAGGACCGGTGCCGGTCTCCCGGCCCTCGCCGTGCTTCGTTTCACTCCTTGTCGAGCTTCCCCACCAGCGAGAGCGTGAAGGACGCTCCCATGTACTTGAAGTGCGGACGGACCTTCAAGCTGCAACGATACCACCCCGTCTGGCCGGGCACGTCCTCTACCTTCACCTCCGCCTGGCGCAGGGGCCGGCGCGACCGCACCGCGGGCGCCGGGTCGTCCATGTCCGCCACGTACTGGCTGATCCAGGCGTTGAGCTCGCGCTCGAGATCACCGCGCTCCTTCCAGCTCCCGATCTGCTCGCGCTGCAGGACTTTGATGTAGTGCGCGAGGCGGGTCATGATGAACATGTACGGGAGCTGCGTCCCCAGCCGGAAGTTGGTCTCGGACTGCTTGCCGTCCGCCGTGTTGGAGAAGGTCTTCGGCTTCTGCATCGAGTTGGCCGAGAAGAAGGCCGCGTTGTCCGTGTCCTTCCGGTAGGTGAGGCCGATGAAGCCCTCCTCGGCGAGCTCGTACTCGCGCCGCTCGGTGAGCAGGATCTCCGTGGGGATCTTGTTCTGCAGCTCGCCCATGGCCTTGTAGGTATGGATGGGGAGGTTCTCGACCGTGCCGCCGGACTGCGGGCCGATGATGTTCGGGCCCCAGCGGTAGTTCGCGAACGAGTCGCAGATCCGGGTCACGAGGGCGTTCGAGGCGTTCCCCCAGAGGTAGCGCTCGTGGTGGTCGACCACGTCCTCCTCGAAGTTGAACGAGCGGACCGGGACCGATCCCTCGCCGTACGGCGTCCGGAGGAGGAACCGCGGCATGCACAGGCCGACGTACTTGGCGTCCTCGCTCTCGCGGAAGCCCTGCCAGCGCGCGTACTGCGGACCCTCGAAGAGCGACTTGAGATCCTTCAGGTTCGGGACGTTCTTGAACGACTGCTCGCCGAAGAAGGCGGGGCTGGCGTTCGAGAGCACCGGGCAGTGGGCCATCGAGGCTACCGCGGCCGTCTTCCGGAGCAGCTCGATGTCCTGCGCGCCCGGCGCCAGCTGGTAGTCGAGGTTCATGACGCCGAAGGGCTTGCCGCCGAAGACGCCGTACTCGTTGGAGTAGACGAGCTTGTAGAAGCCGCTCTTCGTCAGGTCGGGCGAGTCGTCGAGGTCGGCGAGGAGGTCCTCCTTCGAGATGGAGAGCACCTCCATCTTGATGTTCTCCCGGAAATCCACCCGGTCCACCACGAAGCGGAGCGAGCGCCACGCGGACTCGAGCTTCTGGAACTCGGGCGCGTGGAGGATCTCGTTCACCTGGGCGCTGAGCCGCTTGTCGATCTCGGCGATCATCGCGTCCGCCGCGCCGCGATCGACCCGCTCGGCGCCCTTGCCGGCGAGCAGCTCCTGCATGAAGGCCTGCACGCCGCGGCGGGCGACCTCGTAGCCCTCGTCGGACGGCTTCATCCGCGTCTCGGCGAGGATCTGGTCGAGGAGGTTGTCGCCCCCGGCGGCGGCCGGGGCGGCCTGGGTCTCGTTCTTGTTCTCGGTGGCCATCGGTCTCTCCCAGGGCGCGTCAGTCGGCGAGCCCGAGCTCCTTCATGAGCTGCTTGCGAGACGCCTCGTCGCCGAGCAGCGCCTGGATCTTCTTCCGGAAGGCGGGGATGTTGCCGAGCGGGCCCTTCAAGGCTGTGAGCGCCGCGCGGAGCTCGAGCAGCTTGCGGAGCTCCGGGACCTGGTTCACCACGCCCTCGGGCCCGAAGTCGTCGAGCTTCTTGAACTGCAGCTTCAGGTCCAGGACCGCGTCCTTCTCCTCGGACAGCTTGTTCGGGACCTGGATCGCCACCTCCAGGTCCTGCTTGGCCATCACCTCGTTGAAGTTGTCCTTGTCCACGTTGATGGGCTTTCGGTCCTCGAGCGGCGTCTCGTCCGACCGCCCGGTGTAGTCGCCCACCATCAGGATCTTGAGCGGGAGCTCCGACTCCTGCTGCCGATCGCCGACCTGCGACTTGTAGACGATGTTGACGCGCTCCTTGGGGGCGACCGACTGGTCCTTCGCGCTCATGCTTGTCCTCCTCGCGCCTGCGGTTTCTCGATCACGGCCACACCTCGTGCGCCGCCGCCGGATCGAGTCGGCACAGGCGCTGGTACTGGCTGGCGAGCTCGGGGCTCGTGCCCCGCGGATCCTGGGCCAGCGCGCGCGACGCCGCGACCAGCCCCTTCAAGCACTCGGCGGCGAGCGCCGGCTCCCACGCGTCGAGGCGGTGCGCCAGCGACTCCCGGTCCAGCTCCTCGAACGTCGCGAGCGCGACGGGCTGGAGCCCGGCGCCTGCCGCGGCCTGGGCGAGCAGGAGTCGCGCCTTGAACCGGGAGCGGCCCGCCGGCCGGCCCATCACGAGCGCCTGGAGCGCCGCGAGGCCGTCGGCGATCTGTCCGGCGGCGAGGAGCTTCTTCGCCTGCCCCACCGGTTCCGCCGGAGGCTCGTCGCCGCCCGCGTCTCCGGCGGCGCGCGCCGGGGGCTTCGGGGCGACCTCCTCCTGGAGCCAGGTGCGCGTCTGCGCATCCGCGAGCGGGGTCCCGTCGGCGAAGGTCAGCGAGGACAGGGCCGGGAAACGCGCGAGCAACCCACGGACCTCGCTCGCGATCGCCTCGGCGGCGCGGGCGTGCCCCTCGCCCAGCGCCGCGAGCGCCTGGGCGCTCATCCGGTGCGGGTCGAGCCAGAGCCGGTGCTGCTGGAGCGCCGACTCGGAGTCCTCGAGGAGCGCGGCCCAGCGCTGGTTCTGGAGCATGAAGCCCAGCGACGCGCGCAGGCTCTCGGGCGGTGGCGGGATGCTCGTCCTTCCACCGGTGGACGGCGGTGGGTGCGCGAGGTGCAGCCAGAGCCCGGTGCGGAGCACGCGGTAGGCGGCGGGGTCGCTGAGATCGGCCCGGCGCAGCGCCGCGCCGACGCCGGCGATCGCGGTGCCCGCGTCGCGCAGGTACTCCGTCGCGCCCTCGACGCTCGGGGGCGCGGGGACCGCCGGCACGTCGAGCGCCACCGGCGCGGTCGCAGTCGCGGCGCTCCCC